>NZ_JBEZKZ010000004.1:0-194350 GCF_040651895.1 Streptomyces sp. NPDC048352 | reverse complement strand
TAAGGTAGCGAAATTCCTTGTCGGGTAAGTTCCGACCTGCACGAATGGCGTAACGACTTCTCGACTGTCTCAACCATAGGCCCGGTGAAATTGCAACCATGCCGTGACGCGCGTGCTGAACCGGTGGTGGCGCCTGCCCGGCCGCGTCGGTTGGTCCGGAACCGTCATGTGCTGCTCCCCCCGCCTCGTCAAGATCGTTCGTGACGTGTGCCCCGACGGCCCCCGCCCAAGCGTGCGGCGGCCGCCCGAAAGACCGCCCCGTAACCCAAGACCGCACGGCAGCGCCGCCCGCAACAACCCTGCGCAGTTCCTCCCCGCCCCGGCGGCATGAAGCGGCCCCGACCGGACAGAGGCCGGGGGTGAAGATGCACCACGCCGTGGTCGTGGTCACGGGCGCTTCCAGCGGGATCGGCCGGGCCACCGCCCTGGAATGCGCGCGCCGCGGTGCGCGGGTCGTCCTGGCCGCCCGGAGCCTGGCCGTGCTGGAGCAGGTGGCCCGCGCCTGCGGGCGGGACGCGGACACGCTGGTGGTGCGTACCGACGTCACCGACGAGCGGGCGGTCGACGCGCTGGCGGCAGCCGCCGTACGCCGGTACGGCCGCATCGACGTCTGGGTCAACGCCGCCGCCGTGGGGATCCTGGGGCGGTTCGACCAGGTGCCGCTGGACGATCTGCGGCGCCTGCTGGAGGTCAACGTCCTCGGCGCCGTGCACGCCGCCCGCGCGGTCGTCCCCGTCATGCGACGGCAGGGCCGGGGCGTCGTCATCGACGTCGCCTCCCTGCTCGGCGCCCGCGTGCAGGCCCCGTACATGGGCGGCTACGCCATGTCCAAGGCGGCGCTCGTGACCTTCGACGAGGTGCTGCGCGAGGAGCTCGGGCTGCTGGGGGAGAAGCGGATCTCGGTGTGCACGGTGCTGCCCACCGGCGTGGACACGCCGTTCTTCCGGCACGCGGCGAACCACACCGGCCGCACGCAGCGGTCCCTGCCCCCCGTGGCCACACCCGAACGCGTCGCCCGGGCCATCGTCCGCACGGCCCGCAGCCCCCGCCGCCGGGTGCTGGTGGGCCCCTACGCCCGCACCATGGCCGCCGGTCAGACGCTGGCCCCCGGGCTGGTGCGGTGGGGCGTGAGCCGGCGCACCGACCGCGCCTACTTCGGCCCCGCCCACCCCGACGCCCCCGGCACCGGCATCCTCCACACCCCCTCGGGTGACAGCGCCGCGGTCCACGGCGGGCGCCGCGGCGGCCTGCGCACGGCCGGCCGCCGTGCCGCAGCCGCCACCGCCCTGCTGGTCACCGCGCGCGGGGCGCATGCGGCCCGGCGGCGCAGGGCGGCCCGCACCCGGTGACCCCTGCGCCCGGTGACCCCTGCGCCCGGTGACCCCCGCCCCCGGTGGCCCCCGCGCCCGGTCGCCGCCGGCCCCGGCGACGCCCGGCCGAGGCTCCACCCGCCTGGCCGCGCTTGAGGCCCGCCGGCCCGGGTAGGCGCCGGTTCCCCGAACCCGGAACGTGATCGGAGGCCGTCATGGCAGTGCAGCACCGGCTGGTACGGTGCCGGCCCGCACGCGTGTGGGAGGTCCTCGGCGAGGGCAGCGGCTACGACCGCTGGGTGGTCGGCACCCACGACGCCCGCGAGGAGGACGGCAGCTGGCCGCGAGAGGGCGCGGCGTTGCGGTACCGGCTCAAGCTCGGCCCGGTCAGCTACGACGGCCGGACCGTCGTACGGGTCCACCAGCCGCCCGACCGGCTGGAGCTGGAGGCGATCGCGGCCGGCGGCAGGGCGAGCGCACGGATCGCCTTCGACATCCGCCCCTGGGGCGAGGACACCCTCGTCATCCTGGACGAGCACCCGCTGCGCGGCAGGGGCTGGAACTTCCACCACGCGGCCATCGACGCCGTCGCCCAGGTACGCAACCGCCTCATGCTGTCCCGCCTGGCCCGCACCTGCGAGAACGGCGACGGGAGCGATGGTGGATCCTGACGCGGTGGTCATCGGGGCCGGCCCCAACGGCCTCGTCGCCGCCAACCTCCTCGCCGACGCCGGCTGGCGGGTCCTCGTCCTGGAGGCCCAGCCCGCCCCGGGCGGTGCGGTGCGCAGCGACCGGGGCCTCGACCCGGACTACGTGCACGACCTGTTCAGCGCCTTCTACCCGCTCGCCGCCGCCTCGCCGGTGATCCGCCGGCTGGGCCTGGAGCAGCACGGGCTGAGCTGGAGCCGGGCGCCCGCCGTCGTCGCCCATCCCCGCCAGGACGGCCGCTGTGCCGTCCTGGCCGCCGACCCGCAGGCCACGGCCGCCTCGCTCGACGCGTTCGCACCCGGCGACGGCGCCGCCTGGGAGCGGCTGTACGCCCTGTGGGAGAAGATCGGCGCCGACGTCCTGGACTGCCTGTTCACCCCCTTCCCGCCCGCCCGCGCCGGTCTGCGCCTCGCCGCACGCCTCGGCTACGGCCAGGGGCTGGGCGTGGCGCGCACCATGCTCCTGCCCGCGCGGCGCCTGGGCGAGGAGGAGTTCACCGGCGACGGCGGACGCCTCCTCATCGCAGGCAACGCCCTGCACGCCGACCTGGCCCCCGAGTCGGCCCTCGGCGGCGGCTTCGGCTGGCTGATGTGCATGCTCGGCCAGCAGTACGGATTCCCCGTACCGCGAGGCGGCGCCGGGGCACTCACCGACGCCCTCGTACGCCGCCTCACCGCACGCGGCGGCGTCCTGCGCTGCGGACAGCCGGTCGCCGAAGTCGTCGTGCGCGGCGGCCGCGCCGTCGGGGTGCGCACCGAGGACGGCACACCCGTACCGGCCCGCCGGGCCGTGCTGGCGGACGTCCCCGCGCCGCTGCTCTACGGCCGGCTCCTGCCCCTCGACCAGCTCCCGGAACGGGTCAGGGCGGGACTGCGCCGCTTCCAGTGGGACTTCTCCACCGTCAAGGTCGACTGGGCCCTGTCCCGGCCCATCCCCTGGCGGGCCGAAGGGCCGCGCACCGCCGGGACCGTGCACCTGGCCGACAGCGTGGACGAGCTCACCCTCTTCGCGGCCCAGATCGCCACCCGCCACGTGCCCGCCACGCCCTTCGCCGTGCTCGGGCAGATGACCACCGCCGACCCGACCCGCTCACCCGCCGGTACGGAGTCGGCCTGGGCCTACACCCACGTCCCCCAGCACATCACCGGCGACGCCGGCCCCGACGGCATCACCGGCCGCTGGGACGAACGGGACCGGCAGGCCATCGCCGACCGGCTCGAAGCGCAGGTGGAACGCTACGCCCCGGGGTTCACCGCCACGATCCGGGCCCGCCGGGTCCTCACCCCGCCCGACCTCGAACGGCTCAACCCCGCACTCGTCGGCGGAGCCATCAACCAGGGCACGACCCAGATCCACCAGCAGCTCGTCTTCCGGCCCGTGCCCGGCACCGGCCGCCCCGGCACCCCCATCGCGGGCCTCTACCTGGCCTCCGCCACGGCCCACCCCGGCGGCGGCGTCCACGGCGCGCCCGGCGCCAACGCGGCCCGCACCGCCCTGCGCGCGCAGCGCCTGCGGCTGCTGCGGAGGCCACGCCGGTAGCGGGGCGGCGGCACGGCGCGTGGGGCCGGACGGGGCCCGCTGCTCGGGGTAACTGTGTGCGCAAGGGGTGAGCCGGCTCGTCACGCCGGGTAGCGAACGGGGCGACGGATCCAGGACCCGATCCGCACTCGCCGACCGCAAGGAACAGCACCCATGAGCTCGCACCCTTCCCGTCTGCGCACCGCCCTCCGCGTCTGCGCCCCCGCCGTGGCCGCCCTCTCGCTCACGATGGCCTTCGCGGGCCCCGCGTCCGCGAGCCCGGCCCTCGTCGCGGTCAGCAACGGCCGGCTCACCTTCACGGCCCTGCCGGGCGAGACCAACACCGTCACCTTCGACACCTTCAGCGGGGGCACCCTGAAGGTCACCGACACGACGAGCAACCTCGTCGCCGGCCCGGGCTGCACCGGGAGCGGCCACACGGTGCTCTGCAACGGGATCGGCGTGACCCGGATCGTCGCCAACCTCGGCGACCAGAACGACACCGCGCAGAACGACACCAGCCTCCCGAGCGACCTCGTCGGCGGGCAGGGCAACGACATCCTCGTCGGCGGCTCCGGCCCGGACCGGCTCACCGACCCCGACGGCTGGACCGGCCCGACCCTGACCACCGTGACCATGGCCGGGCGCGGCGGCAACGACAGCATCATCAGCCGCAACGGCGGCTACGACCAGATCGACTGCGGCGCCGGATTCGACGTGCTGATCGCCGACCCGGCGCCCCGCGACACCCTTACCACGCCCAACACCTGCGAGATCGTCCAGCGCTTCTAGCTCACTCGACCTGCGGCCTCACGCATCCTCCGGCGGCGCGTCCTCCCGCGCGCTGCGCAGGACCACCGTGCTGTGCGAGTCCAGCCGCAGCGCCGTGCCCGGCTTCAGTTCCCGCTCGTCCGGGGCGTCCGTGGTCGCCGTGTCGACCAGCAGCGTCCAGCGGGCGGCGAACCGGTCGCCGGGGAGGCGGAAGTTCACCGCGGTGTCCGAGCTGTTGAACATCAGCAGGAAGGAGTCGTCGGTGACCCGGTTGCCGTAGCGGTCAGGCTCGGTGATCGCCTCGCCGTTGAGGAACATGGTCAGCGCGCCGGCCTGCGGCCACGCCCAGTCCTCCTCCTCCATCGGCGAGGCGTCGGGACGCAGCCATTCGACGTCCGCGGGCAGCCGGCCCGCGGGCCCGGCGGCCCGCCCGGAGAAGAAGCGCCGGCGCCGCAGCACGGGGTGGCGCCGGCGCAGCCGGATGAGGGATGCCGTGAAGTCCAGGAAGGCGCGGCTGCGTTCACCGAGGTCCCAGTCGATCCAGGTGGTCGGGTTGTCCTGGCAGTACGCGTTGTTGTTGCCGCCCTGCGTACGGCCCAGTTCGTCCCCGTGGCTGATCATCGGGATGCCCTGGGAGAGGATCAGCGTGGTCATCAGGTTGCGCTGCTGCCGCTCCCGCAGGGCCAGGACGCCGGCGTCGTCCGTCTCGCCCTCCGCCCCGCAGTTCCAGGACCGGTTGTGGTCCTCGCCGTCCCGGCCGTCCTCGCCGTTCCCGTCGTTGTGCTTGTGGTCGTAACTGACCAGGTCTCGCAGGGTGAACCCGTCGTGGGCGGTGACGAAGTTGACGCTGGCGAGCGGGCGCCGCCGGTCGTGTTCGTACAGGTCGGCCGAGCCGGTGATGCGGGAGGCGAACTCGCCGAGCGTGCCGTCGGCGCCGCGCCAGTAGTCGCGTACGGCGTCCCGGTAGCGGCCGTTCCACTCCGACCACAGCGGGGGGAAGTTGCCGACCTGGTAGCCGCCCTCGCCGAGGTCCCAGGGTTCGGCGATGAGCTTCACCCGGCTGATCACCGGGTCCTGCTGGATGACGTCGAAGAAGGCGGAGAGCCGGTCGACCTCGTGGAACTGGCGGGCGAGGGTGGCGGCGAGGTCGAAGCGGAAGCCGTCGACGTGCATCTCCTGGACCCAGTAGCGCAGCGAGTCCATGATGAGCTGGAGCACGTTGGGGTGGCGCATCAGCAGGCTGTTGCCGGTGCCCGTCGTGTCGTAGTACCGGGAGCGGTCCTCGTCGGACAGCCGGTAGTAGGCGGCGTTGTCGATCCCCTTGAACGCCAGCACGGGCCCCTCGTGGTTGCCCTCGGCGGTGTGGTTGTAGACGACGTCGAGGATGACCTCGATGCCCGCCGCGTGCAGTGCCTTCACCATCTGCTTGAACTCGGTGACCTGCGCTCCGCGGCCCCCGGTGGCCGCGTAGGCGTTGTGCGGGGCGAAGAAGCCGATGGTGTTGTAGCCCCAGTAGTTGGACAGGCCCTTCTCGGCCAGGTGGCCGTCCTGGACGAACTGGTGCACCGGCATCAGTTCCAGCGCGGTCACCCCGAGACCGGTGAGGTGGTCGAGGATCGCCGGGTGGGCGATGCCCGCGTAGGTGCCGCGCAGTTCCTCGGGCAGCGCGGGGTGGGTGCGCGTCAGGCCGCGCACGTGGCCCTCGTAGATGACGCTCTCGCCGTACGCGTGGCCCGGCGGCCTGTCGTCGCCCCAGTCGAAGCCGCGGTCGGTGACCACCGACAGCATGGTGTGGCCGGCGCTGTCCAGGGTGTTGGGCTCCGCGCCGTCCTTGAAGCGGTGGCCGTAGAGCGACTCGTGGTGGTCGAGCTGCCCGTCGATGGCGGTGGCGTACGGGTCCAGCAGGAGTTTCGCCGGATTGCAGCGGTGCCCGGCGGCCGGGTCGAAGGGACCGCTGACGCGGTAGCCGTACCGCTGCCCGGGACCGACGTCCGGGAGGTAGATGTGCCACGCGGACCGGTCGATCTCGGTCATCGGAACACGGGTCTCGTGCCCGGCGTCGTCCAGCAGGACCAGGTCCACGCCGTCGGCGACCTCGGAGAACAGTGCGAAGTTGGTTCCGGAGCCGTCGTACGTCGCTCCCAGGGGATACGGTTTGCCCGTCCATGTGCGCATGTGGTCACGCTACTGTCGCCGGGGCCTCCCGGCCCGCTGCTCCCGGGTGTCGCCGCGCCGGACGGACCCGCTGACGCTCCGTCGGCGGCCGCGCGGGCGGCGGACCGCCACTGATCGCGCCGGACGCGCATGAGCGGGCCGCGGCGGGTTACACGCCGTCAATGAGACCTGAGCGTGGTGCGGCCGTGGGACCAGGCCGCCTTCCCGTACTGCTGTTGCTGCCGGTACAGGCGGCCATGATGGCCGGCATCGGGCTGATGATCACCGGTCCGCTGGCGCACCTGTGGCCGGTGGCGGCGGAAGGCGGCGTCAACCGCGGCCTGGCCGCGCACCGCGGGGGCCCCGCCACCCCGTTCTCGGAGTGGCTCTCCCTCCTGGCCGGCACCCAGAGCATCATCGCCCTCACCCTCCTCGCCGTCGCCGCGATGCTGGCGTTCTCGCGCGGACGGTGGCTGCGGCAAGCGCTGTTCCTCGCCGGGGCCGTGGCCGCGCAGTCGGCGGTCTTCCTGCTGGTCACCATGGTGGTGGAGCGGTCGCGTCCGCACGTGCCGCACCTCGACGCCGCGCCGCCGACGTCCAGCTTCCCCTCCGGGCACGTCGGGGCCTCCGTGGCCCTGTTCGGCGGCCTCGCCGTCCTCGTCGCGCTCCAGCCGCACGGCGCACGCCGGTGGCTGCGGCACGCCCTCGTCACCGCCCTGCTGATCGTTCCGGTCGCCGTGGCGTTCTCCCGGGTCTACCGCGGGATGCACTACCCCTCCGACGTGGTGGGCGGCCTGCTCAACGGCACCTGCACCCTGCTCGTCCTGGCGTACGCGCTGCTGCTGCCGGCGCGGCACCGGCCACCCGCGGACCCGGCTCCCGGTCCGATCCCGGCCGAGCGGCTCCCGGCCGCCCGCACCCCCCGCGCCGCCGACGGGACGCCCCGGCGGGCCGTGGTGGTGCGTCACCCGCACGGCTGCGGGCCGGAACTGGCCGACCGCGTGCGGGACGTCCTGCGCCGCCACGGCTACGCCGACCAGGAATGGGCGCCGACATCCGCCGAGGACGCCGCCGGCGGCCTCGCGGGGCGGATCGCCGAGGAGGACACCGCGCTCGTCGTGGTCTGCGGCGGCGACGGCACCGTACGGGCCTGCGCCGACGTGCTGGCCGGCACCGGGATCCCGCTCGCGGTGGTCCCCTGCGGCACCGGCAACCTGCTGGCGCGCAACCTGCGGCTGCCCTCCGATCCGGCCGCCGCGCTGGAGGCGGCCCTGTCCGGGGAGACCGCGCGGATCGACGTGGGCCGGGTCACGGGCGACGGGCCGGCGGCGGCCCGGTTCACCGTCATGGCGGGAGCCGGCTTCGACGCCGCCATGGTCGCCGACGCCTCCGAGCGGGCGAAGGAGCGCCTCGGCTGGGCCGCGTACGTCCTGTCCGCGGTCCGCCACCTGGGGGACCCCCGGATGCGCCTGTCGATCCGGCTGGACGGCGGCCCCGTACGGGAGCGCCGCGCCCGCATGGTCGTCATCGGCAACGTCGGCACGCTCCAGGGCGGGCTGCCGCTGCTGCCCGACGCCCGGCCCGACAGCGGCCGCCTGGAGGTGGTGCTGCTCGATCCGCGCGGGGCCCGCGGCTGGCTCGCGGCCGCGGGACACCTCACGGCGCGCATGCTGCCCGGCCGTCAGGAGGCGGGCCCCGGCGGCGGGTACGGCAGGGTGGCCGGCGGCGCGCTGGAGTACTTCAGCGCCGTACGCGTCGACATCCGCTTCGCCCGGCCCCAGCCGCGCGAGCTCGACGGCGACGTCATCGGCCCCGGCACCCGGCTGAGCGCCGAGGTGGAACCGGGCGCGCTGCGGATCTGGCTGCCGCCCCGCGCACCGCACGAGCCGGGGCGTACGGCGGCGGCCGCGGGACGCACCGGGCGCACCGCGCACACCGTCGGCGGCTGAAGCGCCGCCGGACACACGACTTCGACAGGGGGTGACGGTCATGGGAACCGCGACGCGGGTACCGCAGCGCGAAGAGGTGGCGGCGGTCGAAGCCGAACTGGAGGTGGAGGGCGAGGAGCTCTCCGCCGAAGAGGCTCTGGCCGCGCTGAGGCGCTACGGCGGCTGGAGCCTCGTACGGGACTCCTTCATCCGGTTCCGCTACGCCGACGGCTTCAGCCACTCCAGGGCGCTGGCCCTGCAGACGGTGCTGTCGATCGTCCCGATGGCCATCGCCGTCATCGGACTGTCCAGCGCGCTGCACACCGAGGACATCGGCCGGGTGGCGGAACTGACGATACGACGGCTGGCGAGCGGGCCGAGCCAGGAGGTGGTGGACGACGCGCTGGCGCAGAGCCGGCACCACTCCGGTGACGGGAGCGAGCTCGCCCTCTGGCTCGGCCTGCTGTTCTCCGTCGTCAACGTGACCACCGCCCTGTGCCAGGTGGAGCGGGGCGCCAACCGCATCTACGGAACGGAACGCGACCGGCCGTTCCTGTACAAGTACACCCGCGGGCTGGTGATGTCGGTACTGGCCGGCCTGCCCCTCGGCCTCAGCTTCGCGGTCACCGTCCTCGGCGCCCACCTGAACCGCGCCGTGGCCGAGGTCTACCACCTCAGCCCCGGCACCATCCGCGCCTGGGACCTGCTGCGCTGGCCCGTCGGGGTGCTGCTGGCCCTGCTCGCCACCAGCGCCGTCTTCCGCCTCTCCCCCCGCCGCACCCAGCCCGGCTACACCTGGCTCGCCTTCGGTGCGACGGTGTACCTGGTGCTGTGGCTGCTGGCCACCTGGGGGCTGAGCCTGTACGTCGGGGCCAGCGGCTCCTTCGCCACCGTGTACGGACCCCTCAGCGCGTTCGTGTCGCTGCTGCTGTGGTCCTATCTGACCTCGATGGCCCTGTTCCTGGGGCTGGCCTTCGCCGCCCAGCTGGAGGCCGTACGGGCCGGGGTGAGGGAACCGGTCACCGAGGACCCCGGCGTCTGAACGCGCGGCGCGCCGGGACGGCACCCCGGGCGCGCCGCGGAGGAACCCCCGAAAGGAAACACCGCGACCATGGCACGACTGACCACCCGCCCGCGGCGACTGCTCGCCCGGCTCGTCTCCGGCCGCACGGGACCCGACGCGCGGTTCGGCGCACGGCTGCTGACGACGGTGGCCGCCACCGCCCTGGTGTCCGTGCCCTTCGCGCTCGCCCTGCTGCTGGTCGAGTCGCAGTGGCCGCCGCTGGCCCGGCTGGACCACCGGACGGCGGAGCGGCTGCACGCGGCCGCGCTGGAGCATCCCGCGTGGGTGCGGGTGCTCCGCTTCCTGACGGACGTGGCCTGGGACCCGGTGACGATGCGGCTGCTGGTGGCGGCGCTGGTGGTGTGGCTCCTGCTGCGCGGGGCGCTGCGGCTGGCGGTGTGGGCGGCCGTCACCGCGACCGCCGGGGGCCTGCTCGGCCTCCTGGTGAAGCACGTGGTCGCACGGGCCCGCCCCCACCTGCCGGACCCGGTGGCCGAGGCGCCCGGCTTCTCCTTCCCCTCCGGCCACGCGATGACGGCCACCACGTCCTGCGCGGTGCTGCTGCTGGCGCTGCTGCCGCTGGTGCCCCGCCGCCTGCGCCCCCTCGCGTGGGTGCTGGCGGCGGTCACGGTGGTGGGCGTCGGCTACACCCGGGTGGCGCTCGGCGTGCACTGGGTGAGCGACGTGGCGGGGGGCTGGCTGCTCGGCCTGGCCGTGGTGACGGCGACGACCCTGGCCTTCGAGGCCTGGCGGGCCGACGTCGGGCGCCTGCGCACCACGCCCGCGCAGGGTCTGGAGCCGGAGATCCGCTCCGAGCACCCCGAGCCGCCGGTGGGTGTCCCGGACCGTCCCTGAACACCCGCCGTCGAGGCGGGGGTCAGCCCCCGTCGCTCGTGAGGGTCTCCTTGACCTTGGCGATGGCGAAGCCCCAGCCCTGGCTCACGGTCGGCTTGCCCGGTACGGCGATCTCCTGCGGGTTGGTCAGCACGTCGAGGAGGACCGGGCCGGGCGTGTCGAACGCCTGGCGCACGGCGTCGTCCAGCGCCGACGGCTCGGTGACGCGGATGCCGGTCAGGCCGAGGGCGGTCGCCACGGCGGCGAAGTCCGGGTTGTCGAGTTCCGTGCCGAACTCGGGCAGGCCCGCCTGCTCCTGCTCCAGCTTCACCATGCCCAGGCGCCGGTTGTCGAAGACGACGAGCTTGACCGGCAGCCGGTACGTCTTGATCGTCATCAGGTCGCCGAGCAGCATGCTCAGCCCGCCGTCGCCGCAGAACGCGACCACCTGGCGGTCGGGCGCCCACAGCTGGGCGCCGAGCGCCTGCGGCATCGCGTTCGCCATCGAGCCGAGGTTGAAGGACCCGAGCAGCCGCCGCGTCCCGCGCATGGTGACGAACCGGGAGAGCCAGACGGTCGCCATGCCGGTGTCGGCGGTGAACACCGCGTCGTCGTCGGCGTGCCGCTCCACGCACGCGGCCAGCGCCTCGGGGCGGATGTCGTGGTCCCGGTTGTCCACCAGCGCGCGCAGCTTGCCCGTCCAGCGGCGGTCGTGACGGGGGTCGGCGAGCTTGTACTGGGACTCCGTCCAGGAGTCGAAGCGGGAGCGGGAGTCGTCGAGGTGGGAGCGGTCGGACACCGCCTTCAGCTGCGGGAGCAGAGCACGCAGGGTGGCGCCGACGTCCCCGGCCAGACCCGCGTCCACCGGGACCCGCCGGCCGAGGTGTTCGCCGCGGGTGTCGATCTGGACGACCTTGCAGTCGGTGGGGTACCAGTCGGTGTAGGGGAAGTCGGTGCCCAGCATGAGCAGCGTGTCGCACTGGTCGAGGGCGTGGGAGGCGGCCGGGTTGCCGATCAGGCCGGTCTGGCCCACCTGATACGGGTTCTCGTGCTCGAAGCCCTCCTTGGCCTTCAGGGTGAGCACCATGGGCGCGCTCAGCAGTTCGGCCAGGCGCAGCACCTCCTCGCGGGCCTCCCGGGCGCCCTGGCCGACCAGCAGGGTGGTCTTGGACCCGGCGTTGACGAGCTGCGCGGCTTCGGCGAGGGCGGGATCGTCGGGCCGGGTCACCGGCCGGTCCAGGGCGAAGCGCGCGGGACGGTCGTCCTCGATCTCCTGGTCGCCGAGGTCGCCGGGGACGGTGAGGACGGCCACGCCGCCCTGGCTGATCGCCGCGCGGACCGCGGACTCCAGCATCCGCGGCATCTGCTGGGGGGAGGTGACGGTCGCCCGGTAGACGGCGACGTCACGGAAGAGCTGCTCGTTGTCGACTTCCTGGAAGTAGTCGGTGCCCATCTCCGCGAGCGGGACCTGGCCGCAGATGGCGAGGACGGGGGCGTGGCTCTTGGCGGCGTCGTAGAGCCCGTTGAGGAGATGGACGGAGCCGGGGCCGACGGTGCCCATGCAGACGCCGAGCCGGCCCGAGAGCTGGGCCTGCGCGCCGGCCGCGAACGCCGCCGCCTCTTCGTGGCGGCAGCCGACCCAGTCCACGCCGTCGGTGGTGCGGATCGCGTCCGTGAGGGGGTTGAGGGCGTCGCCGACGACGCCGAAGACGTGGTGGACGTCGAGTTCCTTGAGTGCGTCGACGATCGCTCGGGCAACGGTGCGTGTCATGGGCAGTCCAGTCCTGTCGGTCGTGGGATGGGTGGTCGTACGCCGGTCTTCTCGCGGGTCGGCGGGGGAGCAGGTCGGTGATCGGACGGGTCGGGGCGGGCGCGTCAGCGGGCGAACCGGCCGGGGTCGGCGGCAGCCCAGTCCTCGGCCCAGGAGCGGGGCGCCTCGTCGAGGAGCTGCCCCGGGGCCAGCCACTCGTAGAGTTGCGCACCGGAGCGGACGGTGTGGGGATCGACGCGGTGCAGCAGCAGCCCGGGGTGCAGCTCCCGCGGATGGTCGACGCCCATCGCCGCCATGATCTGCAGGGCGCTCTCGACCGTGGCCCGCTGGTAGCGGTGCACGCGCCCCGACTTGTCGTCCACGTCGAGGGCCGCCGCGCGGCGGGGGTCCTGGGTGGCGACGCCCACGGGGCAGGTGTTGGTGTGGCACCGCTGCGCCTGGATGCATCCGAGGGCGAACATCATGGCCCGGGCGGCATTGGCGTAGTCGGCGCCCTGCGCGAGACGTTTGACAAGGTCGCCCCCGGTGGCGACCTTGCCGCTGGCGCCGATCCTGATCCGGTCGCGCAGGCCCGTGCCGACGAGGGCGTTGTGGACGGTGATCAGGCCGTCCGTGAGCGGCAGCCCGACGTGGTCGGCGAATTCCAGGGGCGCGGCACCGGTGCCGCCCTCGGCGCCGTCGACGATGATGAAGTCCGGGGCGGTGCCCTCGTCCAGCATGGCCTTGCACACGGAGAGGAACTCCCGGCGCGAGCCGACGCAGAGTTTGAAGCCGACCGGCTTGCCGTCCGCCAGCTCACGCATGCGCGCGAGGAAGCGGACCAGCCCGCGGGGCGTGGAGAACGCCGTGTGGTAGGGCGGCGAGACGACGGTGACCCCCTCGGGCACCCCGCGGACCGAAGCGATCTCGCCGTTGACCTTCGCCCCGGGGAGCACCCCGCCGATGCCCGGCTTGGCGCCCTGGCTCAGCTTCAGCGAAAGGCACTTCACCTGGTCGTGGGCGGCCTTCTCGGCGAACTGCCGCTCGTCGAAGCGGCCGTCCCCGGTGCGGCAGCCGAAGTAGCCGGTGCCGATCTCCCAGACCAGGTCGCCGCCCGGACGCAGGTGGTACTCGGACAGGCCGCCCTCGCCCGTGTCGTGGGCGAAGCCGCCCCGCCGGGCACCGGTGTTGAGCGCCGTGACGGCCTGCGCCGACAGGGAGCCGAAGCTCATGGCCGAGACGTTGAGCAGGGCCATGTCGTAGGGGCGGGTGCAGTCGGGGCCGCCGACCCTGATCCGCGGGGGGTCCTCGGGGACCGGCCGCGGGGCCATGGAGGGCATGAGGTACTCGCTGCCCGGCTCGTAGAGGTCACGCTCCGTGCCGAACGGCTCCTCGGCGTCGGTTCCCTTGGCGCGCTCGTAGACGATGCTGCGGGTGTCGCGGTCGAAGGGACGGCCGTCGAAGTTGCGTTCGATGAAGTACTGCTGGAGTTCCGGTCGCACCGCCTCCATCGCGAACCGGAAATGGCCGAGGAGCGGGTAGTTGCGCAGGACGGAGTGCCTGCGCTGGCACACGTCCCACACCCCCACCGCCACGAGGACGGCCATCGGCACGGCCAGGAACCACCACCAGGCGGAGAGCGTCACCGCGGCCGCGGCGGCGCCGCACGCCAGGACGCCCGGCAGCGCGAACGTCATCACCTTGAGCTTCGTCATCACCCCCCGCTCATGCCCGCACGGCATCCGCGCATTCGGCGGTGATCACCGGGGCCCAGGGGTCAGGTGCGGGTGGCCGCCTCCCGGTCGGGGTAGAGGGGCAGGACCTGGTCGAGGCCGACGATGCGCAGGATGCGCAGGGTGTGGGCGGGCAGCGCGGCCAGCGCGATGTCCGCCCGGGCGGCGTGGGCGTGGCTGCGGGCGGCGAGCAGGGCGGTCAGGCCGCTGGAGTCGCAGAACTCCATGCGGCCCAGGTCGAGGACGAGGCGCTGGCCCGGCTGGAGGACGAGCGTGGTGAGCCGTTCGCGCAGCAGGGGGGCACTGGCGTAGTCAAGATCGCCGATGATCTCCAGAACGGGACCGGTGGCGGCGTCTGCGGCGGTGATGGTCAGCGAGCGCATGCGGGGTCTCCCGTCGTGGGGCGGGCGGCGGGGACGCCGAGCGCGAGCACGGCGGTGTCGTCGTCGAGGCCGTCACCGAAACCGGCCAGCAGGCCGGTCACGGCCTGCACCACGGCGGGGGCGGGCTTGCCGGCCTGGCCGGCGGCGAAGGCGAGCAGGGCCTCCTGGCCGTACAGGCTGGTGCGGGTGTCGCCGGTACGCGCCTCGGTCAGGCCGTCGGTGTAGAGCAGGAGGGTGTCGCCGGGGCCGAGGACGGTGGTGGCGGTCGTGAAGGGCGCGTCGGGCAGGATGCCGACGAGGAGGCCGCCGGGGGTGGGCAGGTACTCCGCCGTGCCGTCGGCGCGCAGGACGAGCGCCGGGGGGTGGCCGCCCGAGGCGAGGTGGACGGTGACCTCTCCGGTCTCGCCGTCGCGTCGCAGGGTGCCGTAGACGGCCGTGCAGTAGCGCGGGTCCCCGCCGGCGGCGTACCGCTCGTGGAGCACCTTGTTCAGGGTGGTCAGGGCGGAGACGGGTTCGGGGTCGTGCAGGGCCGCGGCGCGCAGGGTGTAGCGGGTCAGCGAGGTGACCGCGGCGGCCTCGGGCCCCTTCCCGCACACGTCGCCGAGGAAGAAGCCGAAGCGCTTCCCGTCGACGGGGAAGACGTCGTAGAAGTCGCCGCCGAGCTGGTCGGGGGAGGCGGTGTGGTAGTAGGCGGCCGTCTCCACTCCCTCGACCGGCGGCAGGGTCGTGGGCAGCAGCGACTGCTGGAGCGTGGCGAGGACGGCCTGGAGCCGGGCGCGGTCGGCCTCCGCCCGCTTCTGCGCCTCCTCGGCGACCTTGCGCCGCCGCAGGAGCTCCTCCTCGTAGGCGCGCCGCTCCCGGGCGTCGAAGACGGTGGTGCGGATCAGCAGGGGCTCGCCGGTGGTGCCGCGCCTGATCACCGAGGAGACCAGCACCGGTATCCGGCCGCCGCCGTGCCGTTTGATCTCCAGCGCGATCCCGCTGATCTCGCCCTGCATGCGCAGCAGCGGCGCGAAATGCGTCTCGTGGTAGAGCTTGCCGCCCACGGTCAGCAGGTCGGTGAACCGCATCCGGCCGACCACCGCCTCCCGCTCCAGGGCGAGCCAGTCCAGCAGCGTGCCGTTGATCTTGGCGATGGTGCCGTCCATCAGCGTCGAGAGGTATCCGCACGGCGCGTTCTCGTACAGGTCCTCGGCGCTGTCTTCCAGCAGTGCCGCGAACGCCGCGTCCGGGGCCGTCCGGTCGTCGCCGTCCTGCGGCTCGGGCTGCTGCCCGAGGCGGCACATCATCGCAGGCCGGCCAGGAACTCCAGGAGCGCCTCGTTGGTTGCCTCGGGTGCGGACAGGTGCGGGCAGTGCCCGGTCGCCTCCAGCGTCACGAGCGTCGAGCCCGGCACCGCCCGGTGGACGAAGGCGCCGACCTCCCGGGGCGCGATCACGTCCTGGGTGCACTCCAGCACCAGCGTCGGCACGCTCACGCGCTTCAGGTCGTCTCGGGAATCCGAGAGGAACGTCGTCCGGGCGAAGACGCGCGCCATGTCGGGATCGGTGGCGCAGAAGCTGTTCTTCAGCTCCTCACCGAGCTCGGGCCGGTCCTCGTTCCCCATGATCAGCGGAGCCATCGCCGCCGACCAGCCCAGGTAGTTCGACTCCAGGGAGACCAGCAGCTCGTCGATGTCCTCGGCGCTGAAGCCGCCCCGGTAGCCCTCGTCGTCGATGTACCGCGGCGACGGCGCGACCATCACCAGCGCCCCGATGCGCTCCGCGGCCATGCCGGCGGCCAGCACCCCCACCATGGCGCTGACCGAATGCCCCACGAACACCGCGTCACGAAGGTCGAGGGCCTCGCACACGTCCACCACGTCCCGGGCGTAGCCGTCCAGGGAGGAGTAGCGGTCCTCGGAGAACGCGGACCCGTCCGCGCGGCCCGAGCCGACGTAGTCGAACAGCACGACCCGGTAGTCCTGGACCAGCGCGGGCACCGTCAGCCGCCACATGTTCTGATCACAGCCGAAGCCGTGCGCCAGCACCACCGCCGGTCCCTTCGGGTTGCCGACGACGGTGATGTTGTTCCTGCGGGCGATGTCCATACCCACCAGTCTCTCAAGCCCCGGGCACCACGGCGGCACCCCACCCCGGGGACGCCGGCCGGGGGGCCTGCCCCGAATCGTGTCCTTCGCCGGGGGTAGGTTGGGGCACGTGACCGGACACCATGTGCTGACCTGGGACGTAACGGCGAGCGGCGGGCTCGAGACCGCCTGGGTGGAGATCGGTCACGACCCGGCGGGGCCGGCCGTACTCCGGGGCCGGGGCCGGGCCGCCGGCCGGGAACCGGAGCCGTACTGGCTCTCGTACGCACTGGAGACCACCGGCGCGGACTTCGTCACCCGGCAGCTGACGGTACGGGTCGAGGACGCGCACGGGAGCCGGGAACTGGAGCTGCGGCGGTCGACGGCCGGCGGCTGGACCGTCGACGGCGGGGCCCGGCCGGATCTGGAGGGGGCGCTCGACTGCGACCTCGGGCTGTGCCCCCTCACCAACACCATGCCCGTACTCCGTCACGCCCTGCACCGGGAACCCGGCGAGCACCGATTCCTGATGGCCTGGGTGTCCGTACCGGACCTGACCGTACGGCCCTCCCGCCAGACGTACACCCACCTGGGCCGCACCGCCGCCGGCGGCGCCGTCGTCCGCTACGCCTCCGAGGGCTTCGCCGCCGACGTGGAGTTCGACGCGGACGGCCTGGTCACCGAGTACCCGCGCCTGGCCCGCCGCATCGCCCCCTGACCGCCACCGCCCCGCCCGCCATACCACGTGAGGCCGCGCAGGGGCGGAATTCGCCGTCCTCGGCCTCCCCGGCACGCGGTTCTGGCTAGCGTGGCCGACAGGCCGCGCCGGAGCGGCGGATGGGGAGGGGCCGGTCACATGGGCACGACGGTGGTGGGTTTCCGGCTCGGCTCGGATACGAAGGGCCGGCAGGCCACGGTGGTACTGACCCAGGCGGGCGTGCTGCACCAGTCCACGGGCCTGCTCGGGATGGCGCCCCGGCCCACCAGGCCCCATCCGCCCGTGGCCCCGGACCCGCATCCCGTGCCGCGTCAGGCCGCCGAGCTGCGCAAGGTGTACGCCGCCCTGCACCACAGGGGCTTCGACCGTGAGCTGATCCCGCCCGCGTGCGTACGCCTGGACACCGATGAGCGCCCCCTGCACGCCGAGCCGTTCGGCCCCCGCGCCCCGCGCCCGCACCCGGAACTCATCGAGGAGTTCACCGGCGCCGCGCCCGCGGGCCCCCGGACGCTGGACGACGCCCTGGCCGCGTTCTACACGGAGATCGGGCTCGTGCCCCGGCCCCGCGCCCCCTTCCCGCCCGGCTCGGCCGGCGTGCCCCCGCTGGTCCGGGAAGCGCTGCGCGCGCTGGCCGAGGGGCGCCCGCTGGCCTCCGGCCCGCGGCCCGGCGCGCGGTGGACGGTCACGACCACGGGCGTACGCCTGCACGCCGGCGGCGTGGGCGAGGACCTCACCCGCCGGGAAGTGGCCGAACTCCAGGCAGCGCTGACCGCCTGGCTGCGCCACCAGCAGCGGACGACCACCGGCAGCGGGTGATCCCGGGCCCTCGGCGGCCCTTCGGTGGACGGCCGACGGCCCGCGCCCCCCTCACGGCGGCGGGTCCGGCGTCTGCCAGGCCCTCATCTGCTCGCGGAACTTCGGGCACCGGACGATGTCCTGCTCACCGCACTGAACGGCGTGGGTCAGCAGCTGATGGGCGTGGTCGAGATCGACCATGCGCTGCTCGATCTCGGTGATCTTGGCGCGGATCATCGCCTCCCGCCGGGGCTGGTCCCGCTGGAACTCCCTGATCTCGGCCAGCGTGAGCCCGGCTTGCTGGCACTTGCGCAGGATGATGATCCGCTCGGCGGCCTCCGGCGGATAGCGCCGCTGGCCGCTCCGGCGTTCCGGGGGCGGGAGCAGACCGTGGCGCTCCCAGTACCGGATGGCCGAGGCGGGCACTCCGGTGATGTCGGCGAGCCGGCCGATCGTCATGGGCACGGACGGTCCCTCCTGGTTCTGGCGCTCTTCCCGTGGGCCCGGCATTTGACTTGAACCTTAGTTCAAGTTGAAGAGTGGTTCCCACGCGGACGGCGGCCGGGGAGCGGCCGCCGCAACGGACTCGGGAGATGCCGCATGACCGGAACGCAGAGGGTGAAGGAGCGGGCCGACCGCCTGGTGGAGGCGGCCGAGAGGCTGTTCGCGGCGGGGGTGATGTCGCACTCCGGGCACGCCAACCTCAGCGCGCGGCTCGACGGCGAACGCCTCCTGCTGACCCCGGGATTCGTCCGCGGGGTACGGCCCGAACACCTGGCGACCGTCGGTTTCGACGGACAGGTGCTCGAAGGCGAACTGCAGTCCGTCAGCGCCGAGATCATCGCCATGCACAGCGTCGTCTACCGGGCGCGCCCCGACGTGGGCGCGGTCATCCACACGCACTCGCCCGCGGCGACCGCTTTCGCCGTGGCCCACCGGCCGCTGCCCTGCCGCACCGAGCCGATGCTGCGTTTCGGACAGGCCGAAGAGGTGCCGGTGGTCCCCTGGGGGCCGCGCGGGTCGGACGTCTCGGTGCGCGGCATCGCCGACGTCCTGGAGCGGCGCCCGACGACGGCCGCGGTCCTGCTGGCCAACCACGGCCTCCTCGTGTTCGGCCCGGACGCCTCGGCCACCGCCCACCTGCTGGTGGCGATCGAGGAGAGCGCCGAGGCGGAGCTCGCGGCGGCGGCGATCGGCGGGGCGGTGGACTTTCCCCCCGGTGCCCGGGAAGCCGTACGGGCCGAGCTCGCGCGGGCGACGTCATGACGGACGACACCCCCGCCGCGCGGGCGGAGGCCGTACGGGACCGCTACCGCTCCACCCTGGGAGCCGTACCGGAGGGAGTGCAGGAGCGGCTGCGCCTGGCACAGGACTTCGGCCGGCTTCCCACCGAGGAGGCGATCGCGGCGCTGCGGCACATCGTGCTGACCGACAGCCCCCTGGGCGGACGGGTGCAGCAGCTCGTCCACTTCGGCCAGCTGCTGGCCCTCGGCCGGGCGCACCCCGCCCGGATCCACGCCCGGGGAGCCCTCCACGCCGGGGCGGGCGTCGCGGACCTCATCGGGGTCGCCGAGACCGCGCTCATCACCGCGGGCGTGCCGGCGTACGCCCTCGGCACCGAGATCGTCGCCGAACTCCTCGCGGACGGAGGCGCTGGGGGAGGCGTACGGCCTCCCGGCGCCTGACCCCGCGGACGCCCCCCGGAGTCCCCGGCTCAGACCGGGGGCACGGGCCGGCTCCCGTGCGGGTGCAGGCGGTGGGTCAGGAAGGCGAGGATCTCGTCGCGGGCCCGGACCGTGGGATGGCCGGCCTCGTCGACGAGATGGGCGGTGACGACGCTGTGCGGGGTGCCGACGAGGTCGGCGAAGAAGGGCGGCGGGGCCGGGTTGGCGGCGCTGTCCGGAAGGACGCGCCCGTCGAAGGAGTCGCCGAGCAGCGCGCGGTAGGCGGCGAAGCGCTGCCCCGTGCACCAGCGGTCGCCCTCGAAGCGGTAGGCGAGGACGGTCAGTCCGTCACGGTCGAGCCGGTCACGCACCGCCCGGGCGTCCTCGGGGTCGAGCTCGATCCCGCCCGGGTCGTCGAGCGGCAGCGACGGGTGGTTGACCACCGGAGCGATCACCGCCGGCTCCAGGGCCATCGTGAGGGCGAAGTTGCCGGTGAAGCAGAGGCCGATCGCGCCCACCCCGGGCCCGCCGCACGCCGTGTGGGCCTGGCGCGCCAAGCCGCGGAGCCAGAGCGTCACCGGGCTGGTACCGCCACCGGCGAAGGCCCGGAACTCCGCGCTGACACAGGCGCGGCGGACGACCTCCCGGCCGCCCCGGGCCGTCGGGAAGGCGCCGTCCGTCCCGAACAGGGAGGGCACGTACACGGTGAAGCCCGCGTCCCGGACCCAGCGGGCGAGCCGCAGGACGTCGGGACTGATGCCCGGCATCTCCGGCAGCACCACGACCGCGGGCCCGGCCCCGGACACGTACACCGTCTTCACCACCTCCTCCACGGCCACGCTCCCGCGGGTGAAGTCCGTGATCGGATCGTCGTCGCTCATGGGGCCAGCCTGCCCCCGGAGCGGCCGCCGGGTGAGGGGCGCGATCGCCGAGGACGGGGGTAATCTCGCCACGACACCGAGGGGGTGCGGGCGTGACGGTGCGGGCGGCGCGACAGGCGGACGACGGTGCGGGTGCGGGTACGGACGGGGACGGGGGGGCCGGCGCCGGGCCGGGCCCGCTGCGCGTCGGGGTCCTGGCGTACCCCGGCTGCTTCGCGTCCGAGGTGTTCGGCGTCCCCGACCTGTTGACGATGGCCGGGCACGTCGCGGGACCGGACGCCCCCGGCTACCGGGTCTCGGTCGTCTCGCCCCGCCGCCGCGTCACGGCGTCGGGCGGCGCGGTCCTGGACGTGCGTCCCCTGCGCGAGGTCGACGTCCTCGTCGTCCCCGGCTTCGAACTGCCGCCCGGCGCGGACCTCGACGCCCGGCTCGCTCCCCTCGCCCCCGAGACCGCGGCGATCCGCGCGCAGGCCGCCGCCGGCACCGCCGTCGTCTCCCTGTGCGTCGGCGCGTTCCTGCTCGCCGAGGCGGGACTCCTCGACGGCCGCCGGGCCACCACTTCCTGGCTGCACGCCGGCGAACTGGCCAGGCGCTGCCCGGACGCCGACGTACGGCCCGAGCACCTGGTCGTCACCGACACGGGGGTGACGACCACGGCCGCCTTCAGCGCCATGTACGACTTCGCCCTGGACCTGATCCGCCGGCACGACGGCGCCCGAGTGGCTCGCACCACCGCCCGGGTCGCCCTCGTCGACGACGCGCGGACCTCCCAGACCCCGTACGTGGACCCGCGGCTCCTCCCGCAGCCCGGGCGGGAGTTCTCCCAGCGGGTCATGCGGCGGCTCGACCAGAACCTCGCCGACCGGTACGACCTCGCCGCGCTCGCGGACGCCTTCCGGGTCAGCACCCGCACGCTGCTGCGCCGCTTCGCCGAGGAGACCGGGCGCAGCCCCCTGGCCCACCTGCAGGCCTCCCGGGTCCGCCGCGCCCGCCATCTCCTGGAGACCACCGACCGCACCGTCGCCGGGGTCGCCGCGGCCGTCGGCTACCAGGACCCCGGCACCTTCGCCGCCCTCTTCGCCCGCCACACCGGCCACCGCCCGAGCGCCTACCGCGCAGCCTTCCGCCGCACGGCCCGTACACCCGCCCGGGACGGCGGCGCGTGACCGGACCGGCGCGGGCCGCTCCGCCCGGCCCCGGGAAGGGTGCGGCCCGGGGCCGGGCGGAAGTAGGTCACACGCCGGGGATCTGACGGGCCCTGAACGCGGCGCGCACGGCGTCCGCCGCGCTCTTGCCGTACATGCGCTCGGCCGTCGCGACCGTCTTCAGCGCCGCGTCCGTGAAGCTCGTGTCGGCGGCGAACCCGAACTGGGCGTTGACGATGACGCGGTCGGCGGTCCGGGCCCCCAGGGCGCCCCGTATGTCGAAGAGGGCGCGGGACCAGATCTCGCCGTCCGCGTGGACCTCGCCCACCCGGTCGGCGTAGACCTTGTTCCCGTCGATCCGGCGCAGGCAGTGCGGCGCGTCGCTGTAGGGGACCGAGTCCCAGTCGGCGACGCACGCCCCGTCCGCCGTACGGGGCCAGCCGTAGCGGGCGTCGGCGTGCGTGCCGACCTCCACGGCCAGGTAGTCGCCGAAGGCCTCGCCGATCGCGCCGGCCTCGGGGGAGGTGCCGAAACCGGGAACCTGCGCGTTGTGGACCGCGTGGCCGTACTCGTGGACGATCACCTCCGCGTCCTCGGCGTCGTCGACGCCGCCCTTGCCGAAGCGGATCTCGGCCTTCTTGTCGGTGAAGAACGAGTTGTCGGCGCCCCACTGGTTGATGCGGACGGGCTGGACGCGGTCGTTGGCCCCGGGAAGCTCGGTGCCGAAGCCCAGGCCCTGCAGGTACTCCTGTGCCTCGTTGACCCAGAAGTAGGCCATGACCTGCTCGAACTGGTCGTCGTGGCGGTCGTACGAGGCGGCGTCCGCGGTCTTCGCGGAGGTGCCGGTGTCCGATCTGACGCTGGCCCACTTCCCCGACAGCCCGCCGCTGCCGTCCAGGTTGCGCAGCGCCGCCGTCGCGTAGGCGGAGGCGGGAACGGCGTCGGCGGAGTCCTTGGCGTCGGCGAGTGTCTGGTCGCCCGAGGACTGGACCGGGTTGACCATGAAGACGCGGCCCTGCGGGAGGGGCGCGGCGGGGGCGGGTGCGGCGGCCGTGGCGGTTCCGGCCAGGGTGACCAGGGCGGAGGCGGCGGTGGCCGCGGCGATCAGGCCGCGGGGGGTACGGCGGGGCATGGAGATCCTCCTGTGAAGGGCGTGATGCGCCGGAGAAACACGCGTGACGTGGTGCGGAGGTGATCCTTCACCACGACGGCGGGCTTTGGCCAGGGTTCGGCATGCCCATTCGACGACCGCGGCCCGGAGCACGGCGATGCCCAGGGGCGTGCGCCAGGGCGCTGCTACGCCGACGCGGCCCAGCTCGCGGAGAGCCCGTCGAGCCAGGCGGGCGGCAGCTCGGCGGCGTCCCACTCCTCGCGCAACGCCGACGGCGCCGTGACGAGCCGTTCCAGGACGGCGAGGCTGGTGGGGGAGTGGAGCAGGGAGTACCGGCCGTGCAGGGCGATGGCGCTGCCCGGCCCGAACTCCGCGTACAGCCGTGCCAGGCGGAGCCGGTGGTCGGCCGCGAACCGCGTGAGCCGTCCCGCGTAGGCGGCTCGCTGCCGGGGGCTCAAGGTGCCGAGGACGGCGGTGAGCACCTGCTCGGAGACCTCCGGATCGAGGTCGGAGACAGTGCTGAACGACAGGTAGAGCGGCGTCACCGCCACCTTCGCCCGCTCCGCCTCCATTCTCCCGACCGGCGGCCGGGGGCCCGAAGGGTCGTCCGCGGGATCGGCACCGACGGCCTGGCGCAACGCCCGTTCGGCGATGTCGCCGAGCTCGTCGGTGACGGCGCGAGCACCGTCGAGCCAGCCCGACGCGTACAGTTCGCCCTTCCCGCCGGGGGCGGTCCTCCCGGGCCCGGCGATCTCCCTGTGGGCTGCGGCGAGCACGCCGGCCCCCACGAGCCCGATCAGCTCCTCGGCGGCATCCGAGGGAACCCCCGACCGGGCGAGGAGCTGGACGAGCGTCGTCCTCGCGTTGTGGAGACTCACCGGGTCGAGCTGCTGCGGTTCTTCGTCGGCGGGGTTCATGGAATCCTCGTCGTCATCGGTCGCGCCGAAGTGAGTTTACGCACACCGCCCCCGGCGTCCGCCACCGCCTGCCGTGTCCGCGCCGGCTCAGGCGTGGACGGGAAAGGCGGCGCACCGCCTCCGCGCACGCCCGGCATCGGCCTACACCTTCTCCTCGTAGAGCTCGACCGTATGGGGCGCGCGGTCGAACAGCGGCACCAGGCGCCCGGCCATCGCGTCGGCCCACGGGCCGACATCGCCGCCGGCGTCGTGGAAGAACCAGGAGTCGAAGCTCCCGAGACCTTCCAGGAAGGGGGTGGGCTCGTAGCGGAGCTCGAGGTGCACCTGGAGGTAGTGGTCGTGCTCGCCGTCGGCGTCCACGACCGCGAACTGCCGTGTGAGGTCCACGGTGAACATCGCGGTGCCGGTGAAGTCGTACGTTCCGTACTGGAAGAGCAGCCCGTCACCGTCGGGTACGGGCGCGGGGTGGAAGCGCCGCAGGCCGAAGCGCAGGTAGGCCGGCCAGGCGTTCCGCGCGGTCAGCCCGGTCCCCGTCGGCCGCCCGGCGTCCAGTTCGCCGCGAAGGGCGGCGAGGGCTTCCTGGGGGCGCGGTGTGCGGGACATCGCACGATCATGACACGGCCGGCCCGGGGGCCGGCTCCGGCTCCCCGCCGAGCCGTCGGCGGTCGGCCGCTTCCCGGGCGAGCAGCGCGTTGAACTGCGCTCCCGTGAGCAGCGCGAGGTTGGTCACCCACAGCCACACCAGGAACACGACGATGCCGGCCAGCGAACCGTAGAGCCGGTTGTAGGTGCCGGACTCGGTGTAGAGCGTGAAGAGGCCCGACGCGCCGAGCCACAGCACCGCCGCCAGCGCACCGCCCGGAAGGCATCGCCGCGTTCCGCGGGCCTGGCGGGGCCCGGTCCGGTAGAGGATGAGGATCAGGGACGTGACGATCAGCAGGAGCACCGGCCACCGCAGCACGGTCATCGTGTCGCCGGCCGGGTAGCCGGCCGCCGCCGCGAGCCGGCGGACCACCGGCCCGGTCGCGACGAGGCTCCCCGCGCCCGCCACCAGCAGGCCCAGCAGCGCGCCGGCGGTGAGGACGAGGACGTGCGCCGCGCGCAGGGGCGGCCGCGTGTCCGGCAGCCGGTGCATCGCGTGCAGGGCGCGGCGGAAGACCGCCAGGTAGCTGGACGCCGACCACAGCGCGCTCAGGACACCGCTGCACAGCAGCACCCACAGGGAGGACGGCTGCGAGGTGAGGCCGTCCAGCGCCTCCCGCAGCACCTGCGCCGACTGGGGAGGGGCGTAGGAGGTCAGGTCGACGATCAGGCGCTCCCGGGTGCCCGCGCCGGTGAGCCCCACCAGGGAAACGGAGACGAGGAGGGCGGGCACCAGTGCGAGCACCGCGTAGTAGGTGAGCGCCGCGGCGCAGTCGGGGACGTTGTCGTCCCAGAGCCGTACCGCGGTATCGCGCAGGGTCCTTCGCACCCGTCTCGCGGAGGCGGGGAAGCGGTTCGCCGAGGTGCTCCGGTGCGTGCGGAGAGTGTTCGCTGCCACGTCGCCCTCCTGCCCCTCCAGACGGCCCTCATCCCGCACGGGCGGAAGCGGCCCCCCGGCGCCGCTTCCCGTCGCCCCACGGCCGGCCCTCAGCCGGAGGCGCGCAGCGCCGCCGTGTGCGCCCTCACCTGCTCGGGGGTCAGGTAGGCGTCGGTGTACTCGAACTCCCGCAGCGTCGGCGGCTTCGAGGACTGGAAGCCGGTCCGGACGAAGTCGTCCCCGGCCACCGCGTTGAGCAGCCAGTTGGTCAGGACGCGCGTCTTGGCGACGTTGGTGCGCAGCGCCGACCAGTGGTAGCCGCGGGCCACGGCCTGGGCCGGCAGGCCGCGCAGCGGGATGCCGAGCGGCTTGGACACCGCGTCGGCGCCGCCCAGGTCGACGACGAGGCCCAGGTCCTTGTGCACGTACGGCTTCAGGGGCTGGTTCCGCAGCGTCGCGATCACGTTGTCCGCGAGCGTGCGCCCCTGGCGCAGGGCGTGCTGCGCGGTGGGCGGGCAGATCGCGCCCTCCTCGTGCGCGGCGAGGTCCGGCACGGCCGCGGCGTCCCCCAGCGCGAACACCCCGGGCGCGCCGGGCACGGTCATCTCCGGGGTCACCAGCAGCCTGCCGCGCACGGTTTCCGCGTCGAGCGTGCCGATCAGCGGGCTCGCCGCGACCCCGGCCGTCCAGATGAGGGTCCGGCTGGGCAGCACCCGGCCGTCGGTCAGCGTCAGCTCCTCGGGGCCCGCCTTGGCGACACTGACGCCGAGGGACACCTGGATGCCGCGGCGGCGCATGATGTCCAGGGCCGCCCGCCCCAGGGAGTCGCCGAGTTCGGGCATCAGCTTCGGGGCGAGGTCGAGGAGGTGCCAGGTGATCTGGCGCGGGTCGAGGCGGGGGTAGCGCTTCACGGCATGGTGGGTGAGCCGCTGGAGGCAGGCGGCCGTCTCCGTGCCGGCGTACCCGCCGCCGACCACGACGAAGCAGAGCCGCGCGGCCCGCTCCGCCTCGTCCTGGCTCGCGTCGGCCAGGTCGAGCTGGGAGATGACGTGGTCGCGCAGGTACGCGGCTTCGGCGAGGGTCTTCATGCCCCGGGCGTGCTCGGTGAGGCCGGGGATGTCGAAGGTGCGGGTGATGCTGCCGGGAGCCAGCACCAGGTGGTCGTACGCGTGTTCCGTCAGCTCGCCGGTGATCGTGCGTACGACGCAGATCTTCGCCCGGGTGTCGATGCCGATGGCGCCTCCGGGGATGATCCGGGTCCGGTAGCGGCTGCTGCGGCGCAGCGAGACGGCGATGGACTGCGGGGTCAGCACGCCGGAGGCCACCTGGGGCAGCAGCGGCAGGTACAGCTGGTAGGAGTTCGGGGTGACCAGCGCGATGTCCGCCTCCGCGGCCGTCAGCCTGCGCTCCAGCCGGCGGATGCACTCGACACCGGCGAATCCGGCTCCCACGACGAGAATCCTCGGTCGTCCCACGGTGTCCGTCCTTTCTCGGGCCTGCCAGGTCCCCCCGCACCTGCCCCGCACGGCCCCGGTCTGCACGTCGAACGGTCCGGTGGTGGCCGAGGCCGGCCGCCAGTTCGGGGGTTTCGGCCGAAGAGCGGCGGAAACACGCGAAGACGTCGAACAGGCCCGAGAGCTACCGATCGCGAGGAGAGGCATTCCCGTGGGGACCATGATTCTGCTGATCGCACCGATGCTGCTGGCCCTGCTGCTGGTCACCCGGGGGGACGGCCACCGTCCCCGCCACCGGGCCGGCCGCAGCTGACGATCGATCGATCCCGTCGAGTGAGGGTGAGGTGGGACCGTGCCGGTACGCGCGGTGGGTTGGGCCAAGTCGTTCCCGGTCCATCTGGGGGTCCGTGAGGCCCGTCGGTGGTGTCTCGCACACCTGAACACCCTGTCGTGGACGGAGGACGCCCCCGACACGGTCCACTCCATCCTGCTCACCGTCTCCGAACTGGTCACCAACGCCCACGTGCACGCGCACAGCAGTGCCCAGCTCGTCCTGACATGGGACGGCTCCTGCCTGCACGTCAGCGTGGCCGACGACGACCCGCAGCTGCCCGCCCCCCGGCAGGCCTCCACCCGGGCGACGTCCGGCCGGGGCCTGGCCATCATCGACGCCCTCGCCGACCGGTGGGACGCCCATGCCTTCCACGGCGGCAAGGCGATCACGGCCTGCTTCCACCCGCCGCAGCAGCCGCCCCCGCACGCCCCGGGCGGCGACGACACCGCGGACCGCGCGGGGTGACGCGCTCCCGGGGGCCTGCCGCTGTCCGTGCGGCCTGCCAGGATGTCCGCGTCACAGCACGAGGCAGGAGAGGTCCATGGGCACCTGGGATGTCGGTCCCTTCGACAACGACACGGCAGCGGACTTCTGCGGCGACCTCGACGAGGCGGCCGCGGGCGAACGCGAGGGACTCGTGCGCGGCGCACTCGTCCGCGTGGTCGACACCGTGGACGTCCTCGAAGCGCCCCGGGCCGACGAAGCCGTGGCCGCGGCCGCACTCGTGGCATCGCAATGCCCGGGGGGTGAGCCCGCCGATCCCGTGTACGGGCCGGAAGAGCCCCTGCCCGATCTCACCGGTCTGCGCGACCTCGCCCTCCGGGCCCTCGACCGCGTCATGACCGGACCGTCCGAGCTCATGGACCTGTGGGCGGGGGAGGACGGCGGCCCCTGGCGCGCGAACGTCCGCCGCCTGCAGGACGTCCTCGCACCGCGTGATCCGGGCGGCGACCGGGCGCCGTAGCGCCCGGTGCCGGGATGCCGACCGCCGCGGGCCGGTTAGCCCCCATGGAAGCGGGCGGAGGGGTCAGCGGCTGCCCCGAAGGCGCCGGAGCATGCCGCGGGCCTGCTCCCGCTTGCGCGGGTCGGCAGCCGCGCGCCGTACCGAGGCGATCGTCCGCTGCCCCTGGGGGCTGCTGGTGAACTGCTTGATCTTCGCGATGATTCCGGACACGGGTCCTCCTGCGGTAGCGCGTCGTGACGCTACGTCGTGTGCCCCGCGACCCTGCGTCGAAACGGTGGCGTACCGGTCACCACGGCGCGGGCGGGCTCGCCCCGACCCTGTACGGTCGCAGGTGAAGGGCGGATGTGGCGCCGACGCAGAACGGGGACGGGAGGCCTGTATGGAGTCGCCGCGGGTAACGGTCCGGGCCGAGGCGGACGGTGCGTGCGTGGTCGTGTGTTCGGGTGAGTTCGACCTGGACACCGTCGGGGAGCTGGAGGCCGTCTGTGCTCAGGAGGCGGCCGGAGCGCAGCGGTTGGTGCTCGACGTCAGCGGGGTGGTGTTCGCCGACTCCTCCTTCCTCAACGTGCTGCTCGGCCTGCGCAACAGACGTCCGCTGGTGCTGGAGGGCCCGCTGCCGCACCAGCTCCACCGCCTGCTCGAGATGACCGGCGTCCTGCCCCTGTTCGAGGTCCGCGACAGCCGCTGCCGAAGGGGCTGACCGCCGGGGCGGGACCCCCGGCGGGCGCGGTCAGCGCCCCTGGGGGGAGCCGTACAGGAAGGTGGCGGTGACGGTCTTGTAGCTCCGGTGGAAGCGGACGTCGGTGGTGTCGGCGAGCTGGTTGACCAGCCGCCAGCCGAAGCCGCCGGGTTCCCCGGGCGCCCACGGCCGGGTCTGGGGCAGGCGCGGGGAGCGGTCCGAGACCTCGACGGTGAGGGCGCCGGCACGGGCCGTCACCTGGAACGCCGTGACCCCGCCGGCGTGCCGGCGCGCGTTGGCGATCAGCTCGCTCACCACGGTCAGCACGTCCTCCACCCGTTCCGGAACCATCTCCAGCTCGGTGAGGACGGCCCGGGCCGTGTCCCGCGCCTCCGCGCAGCTCACGCCGCCCCCAGGCGGGACCGGCAGGATCCGGGACGTACTGGTCCATTTGTCCATGCGCTGCGCCTTCCCCCGGGTCTCGCCGTTAAGCGGCAGCAGGGCGGCTCGCCCGGTGCCGTCCTGTACGACGCCTCCGGCGCGCGATCGGTTCGCCGGCCTCGGCGGGTGCGCGGGCGATCGGACGCCGGCAGCGGTTCGCCACCCTTACCACGCAAGGGTATGGAAGTAAGGTCTCCGTTTATTCGGACTGGCTGGATATGATCGGCATCCTCAACCCCCCGGGGCCGTGTCGGCGGTTCCCCCCTGCCCTCATCCCGGCCCGCCGCCGCCCCGCCCCCTCCCCGCCGCTCCCGAGGACCGATGTCTGCGATGGCACCCGAAGGTTCACCGAGCCCGCCGCCCGTCCGGCGCCGGCGCACCGTCCGCCTGCGTACGATGCTGGTGTGCCTGGCCGTCGTCCCGACCGTGGCGATGGGCACCCAGGTCGCCGTCACCGCGCAGCGGTTGCTGGCCCAGTCGGAGCACCTGCGCGCCGACGTGGAGGCCGGCGAGCGGATCGGATTCCCGCTGATCAGGCTGATGACCGAGCTCCAGACCGAGCGGGCGATGACGGCGGCGCGCTGGGCGGGCTCCGCCGAAGCCGACGGCTCCCTGCCCGAGCAGCGGGCCGAAACGGACCGGGCGGCAGCGGAGTTCCGGCGCCTCGCGGGCACCGGCGACGACAGCGGCGCGCAGCACCCCGGACAGGGCGAGGGGCGCCTCGGCGCCGTGAGCGGGCGGCTCGACCTGCTGGCCTCGTACCGCAAGCGCGTGGACGCCCACAACGGCAGTGCCGAACAGGCGGTCGCGTACTACACCGGCGTGGTCGACGACCTCATACGCGTCTACCAGGATGAATTCAGCCACGCGCAGGACGCTGAACTCGCCCTGGAGAGCAGGCCCGCCGTCGCCCTGTTCTCGGCTGCCGAGATGATCGCACGCGAGGACACCGCCCTCGCGCTGGCCGGCCCCTCCCGCGAGCTGCCGGCCACCGGCTTCTCCGCGTTCCTCGACGCGGTCGGCGCCCACCGCTACCTGTACGACACCTGGATCGTGCCGTACCTCCCACCCGCCGAACTGGCGTCGTACGACAAACTGACCGGATCGGACGCCTGGCAGACCAAGCTCCGCATCGAGAACGCCGTCGTCGCCAACCACAAGGACACCGCCACCGGCGTGAAGCTGCCCGCCGACGTCGACGGCTGGCCCGCCGCACACCGCACCTTCGCGCCGCGGCTCGCCGCACTCAACACCGACCGGGCCCGCGGCGTGCTCGCCCACGCCGACGCCAAGGCCTCCCGGCTGGAGACCGAGGTCTCCTGGCTGGTCGGAGCGAGCGGCGGCGCCCTGCTGCTGGTCACCGCAGTCGTCGTCCTCACCACCCGATCGGTCCTGCGCCGGCTGAGCCGCCTGCACACCCGTACGGTCGCCATCGCCGAGGAGACCCTGCCCGAGGTGGTGGCACGGCTCCAGCGCGGGGAGGCCGTCGACCCGCAGGCGCTGCCGGCCGTGCGCGGACGCCAGGACGAAGTCGGGCAGATCGCCGACGCCTTCGCCCGGGTGGTCGCCGTCTCCGTCGACGGGCACCGCCGACTCGCCGCCGAGCGCCACGGCTTCGGCCTGTTCGCCTCGGGCATCGCCTCGCGCACCGGAAACCTCGTCAGCCGACAGCTGAGCCTGACCGAGGACCTCCAGGACACCTTCGGCCACGACGAGGCGCTCCTGGCGCAGTTGATGCGGTCCGACCAGCTGACGGTGGGGATGCGGCGCCAGATCGAGAACCTGCTCATCCTCGCCGGCGGCGAGGTCCCGGACCCGCACACCGAGCCGATGCGCGTCGCCGACCTGCTGCGCGAGGCCGCCGCGGAGGTCGAGGACTTCCGGCGGATCGAACGGCACGCACTGGACGAGGCGAGCGTTCAGCCGCACGTGATCAGCCAGATCAGCCACCTGCTGGCGGAGCTGCTGGACAACGCGACGCGGTTCTCGCCGCCGCGGTCCAAGGTGGTCGTCCGGGCCGAACTGGTCGCCGACGGCCTGTCGGTCGAGATCGAGGACCGCGGGCCGCGCGTGTCGCCCGCCGGGTACGAGGCGATGAACGAACGCCTGCACTCGGCCCCGCCGTACTCCGTCCTCGCGGAGAACGCGCACCGGCTCGGCCTCTTCGTCGTGGGCCACCTGGCCGACCAGCTCGACGCACGCGTCACGCTGCGGCGCTCCGTGTACGGGGGGACGGCGGCCGTGGTGATCCTGCCGGGCGGGCTGCTGGTGCCCGCCGCGGACGAAGCGGAACACGGGCGGGCAGCGGCGCCGGCGGAGCGGGGGCCCGCGCGTGATCCGGAGCCGTCCGCCGCGCCCGGCCCGGCCCGCGTCCCCGTACGGGCGTCCCTGCCCGAGCCCGTACGCGGGACCCCGCCCGGCGCCGGCGACCCGCCGGCCCCCGCCCCCGTACCGCTGCGGCCCGAGCGGACGCTGCCCGCCCGCCCCACGGCCGCCGCCGACGCGCGACCGGCCCTCCCCGAGCGCGTCCCGCAGACCCACCTCACCCGGCAACTCCGCGGGCCCCGCGCCCCGGAGCCGGCCGCCGGCCGGGACACGGAGACACCCGAAGAGGTGGCCGACGCCTGGGCCGACTACGAAGAGGGGACCAAGAAAGTGGAAGCAGAGCTCGGAGCGGACCAGCCATGACGACGACAGCCAGCGACATGATCTACGGCATCCTGGACAACAACCTGAGCAGGATCGCCGGCATCCAGGGAGCCGTGCTCCTGTCCAACGACGGGATCAAGCTCAGCGCGTACCTGCTGGAGCGGGACCAGGCGGAGCGCATCGCGGCCGCCTCCTCCGGGATAGCCGCCACCATGAAGGCGATATCCAGGGAGATCGCCGGCGGCCAGGTCATCCGCCAGCTGGTGGAGATGGACGACCGGTACCTCTGCGTCGTCGGGTGCGGGGAAGGCAGCACGCTCATCGTGGTGACCTCCCGCAAGGCACGGCTCGGAGAACTGGGCGGCGAGGCCGTCCGGACCGCCCAGGCGCTCGGAGAGTGGCTGGGAACCCCCGAGCGCACTGCCGCGCCGACGTCGTAATGCCGGACGAGCCGCAGCGCCGCAGCCCTCGCCGGACACGGCTGTACGCGCTGACCGACGGCCGCACGGCCGCCGCCCCGCAGACCGTCCTCACGATGGACACCACCATCGTGGCGGCGGTCGCCGGGGACGACGCCCACACCGGACTGGCCACCGAATGGCGGGCCGTTCTCTCCCTGTGCGCGCCGCCCGGGGGAATGGCGGTCGCCGAGGTCGCCGCACGCATGCACATGCGCCTCACTCCCATGACGCTCCTCCTGGGCGAGCTCGCGGACCGCGGGCTGATCCACCACCGCCCGCCGCTGGAAGGCGCCGAGACCACCAATGTCCACCTGCTCATGAAAATCAGGGACAACCTTGCCCGGATATGACACTCCCGACGCTTCCGCCGCCCCGGAGGCGTCCCCTGTCAAGATCCTCATCGCCGGTGGATTCGGAGTCGGCAAGACGACCCTGGTCGAGGCGGTCTCCGAGATCGAGCCGCTGCGGACGGAGGAGCGCCTCACGAGCGCGGGAGTCGGCGTCGACGACCTCGACGGAATCGAGTCCAAGACGCTGACCACCGTCGCGATGGACTTCGGCCGGATCACCCTCGCCGACGCCGGAGTCGTCCTCTACCTGTTCGGCACGCCCGGCCAGGAGCGGTTCTGGTTCATGTGGGACGACCTGCTGAAGGGGGCCCTGGGGGCCCTCGTGCTCGTCGACACCCGCCGTCTGGACCGCGGCTTCCCGGCGGTCGACTTCTTCGAGAGCCGGGGCCTTCCCTTCGTGGTCGGCGCGAACTGCTTCCACGGCGAACAGCCGTACACCGCCGAGGAGATCGCCGCCGCCCTGCGCCTGCGGGATCCCGCCACCCCGGTCCTCCTGCTGGACGCGCGCTCGCGCACGGACGTACGCGACTCCCTGCTGGCCCTGCTCGACGTGGTCATCGCCAACGCGGCGGCGCCGGCCGCTCCCTGAGTAGCCTGCACCCGGTCGCCGGCGGCAGGGGGCGGTTCTCCGAACGGTGGACGCCGGCACTAGCGTGAGCGCCATGTACGAGATCAAGGGCGTGACGGCCACGCCAGGCGGGCGGATCACCGTCCGGTTCCACCAGCACGGCTACGTCGTCGAGCCGGACCGGCGCGCCGGCCGCATAGCCGACACCTTCCTCGGCGAGGGGGCCGGGTGCGTCACCGCACTGGTCCTGCTCGCATCGGTCGGCCTCTACAGCCTGCTCCGCAAGACCGGAGCGCCGGAGGCCGCCGTCACGGCCTGCCTCGTGGTGGGCATCGTCGCGGTCTGCTACGGGTCGCTCCTCGCGCTCCTGCACTGGACCAGCGGGGTGATCGCGAACACCGTGCTCTTCCTGCTCGTCGTGGTGACCTCGCCGGCGCTGTTGATCCCGGCCTACCGGCGCGCGGTGCGGCGCCGGTGGGGCGGTGGCGGCCCTGAGACCGAGCCGGGCTGGGTGCCCGCCGGAGCCCTCACCGGCGTGTGGCACCAGCCCGACCCCCGCGCCGGCAGCGTGGTGACGGTCCAGCACAGGGACGGCTCCGTCATCGCCCACGTCCCCCCGCCGGACAGGGCCCGCGACCTGTACGAGCACTTCCACACCCTGCTCCACACCCCCCACCCGCCCCACCCCGGCTACCACCCCGCCTGACCCCGCCCACGGGGGACCCGGCCGACGGGGATCACGCGGGGTTCACCCGGTCGGCGACGTGTGGGTGCCCGTATGGGGTCAGACGTCGCGGATCGTAGCGAACCCGTCCAGAACGGGTGAGGGGCCGGTGTGCAGCCCGTGAGGCGGCCCGGGAGGGCGATCGGACGGCGTTCGTAGAGCGCAATGCCCTCATTGCGTGGATATTCTGGGACATGTGATCGAGTCTGGACGGCCGCGGCACCGCCGGCGCCCCGGCCGGGGGAGGTTTGTGCGGCTGTCGCCGGTCATCCTGACCGTCGTGATCGCCAGCCTGGCCTACGCCACTCCGCCGGAGATGGCCTTCAGTCGCCTCCTGCCCGCGGCGCCGGCCCTGGCCGCCGCCATGTGGCCGGTGCTCCCCACCGTCCTGCTCGGGACGGTCTGCCTCCTCCTCATGATCGGCCTCAGCCTCGTCTTCCCCGACCTGGGGACGTGGTGGACGGCTGCGGGGATCATCGCGGTCACCGTGGCCGCGGCGTACGGCAGCCACCTCCGCCTCCAGCGCGAGCGCACCCTCTTCCAGGTGCGCCTCGTGGCCGAGGCCGCGCAGCAGGTGGTGCTGAGCCCCATGCCACGCCGCCTCGGAAAGGTCGAGATCGAGTCCCTCTACCTCGCGGCCGCGGCGGAGGCCCGCATCGGCGGCGACTTCTACGAGGTGGTCGACACCCCCTACGGGGTCAGGCTGCTCATCGGTGACGTGCGGGGCAAGGGCCTGCCGGCGGTGGGGGCGGCCGCGGCGATCGTCAACGCCTTCCGGGAGGCGGCCTACGACGAGGCCGACATGGTCAGCATCGCACGCAGGCTGGACGCCAGCAGCACCCGCTACAACGCGGCCTTCCCCCCCGAGGGGCCGATGGAGCGCTTCGCCACCGCCCTCCTCGTGGAGATCCCGCACGAGGGCGGACGCCTCGACATCCTCAACTGCGGCCACCCCCCGCCGCTGCTCCTGAACCGCGGGGGACTCCGCGTCCTCGAGCCCGCCTCGCCGTCACCGCTGCTCAGCCTCGCGGAGCTGATCGGCGAGCACTACAACGTCGACACGTTCGACATCGCCCCCGGCGACCTGCTGCTCCTCTACACCGACGGGATCGCCGAGGCCCGCGCCCGCGACGGCGAGTTCTTCCCGCTGGCGGCCTGGATGCGCGGGCAGCACCGGACACTGCCCCGCGACCTGCTCACGGCGCTGCACGGCGACCTCGTCCGCTACAGCAAAGGCCGCCTTGACGACGACGTCGCCGCCCTCGCCGTACGCCTGAGCCCCGAGCCCTGAGGCCCACGGGCGCGCCGCGCGCATGCCCGTCGCGGGGCCGGGTACGACCTCTCCGGTACGGGTGGCCGTGGAGCGACCCGCGGACGAAAGGGTAGGGGAAGTGATCCGAAAGCTGCAGGCCGTCGCCCTGGACTGCGCCGATCCGGTACGGCTCGCGCAGTTCTACGCGGAACTGCTCGGCGGGCGGGTGGTGGCGGACCCGGGGGACTCCGACTGGGTCGAGGTGCACGGCTTCGAGGGGACACCGCTGGCCTGCCAGCGGGTGGACGGCTACCGGCCGCCGGAGTGGCCCGGTCAGCAGTCCCCGCAGCAGGTCCACCTGGACTTCGACGTGGACGACCTCGAAGGGGAGGAGAAGCGGGCGCTCGCCCTCGGCGCGACCGTGCTGGAGCGGACGGACCAGCTCCGCCCGGAGGCCAACTGGCGGGTGTACGCGGACCCGGCCGGCCATCCGTTCTGCCTCTGCCTCCACTGACCCGGCGGCGCCGCCCCGCCCGCGCCGCCGATCCGCCCGGGACGGCTATCCGTTCAGGCGCAGCCACAGGAGGAACAGCCCGAACAGCGCCAGGCCCCCCGAGACTCCGGCGGCAGTTGTTCCGTTCGGGGGTGATGGACGGCGGAAACGGGGGCAGGGGCGGCCCAGGGGGAAGAGCTCCCCGGGCCCGGGTGGGTACAGCCCCGGCCGTTCGAGAGGAAGGACGCTCCGTGTCCAAGGTCGAAGAGTCCGTCGAAGTCGATGTCCCCGTCCGTACCGCGTACGACCAGTGGACGCAGTTCGAGACGTTTCCCCGCTTCATGGACGGCGTGGAGCGCATCGATCAGCGCACCGACACGATGACCCACTGGGTCGCGAAGATCGGGGGCGTCACCAAGGAGTTCGAAGCGGAGATCACCGAGCAGATCCCCGATGAGCGGGTGGCGTGGACGACGCTGGGCGGCGACGTCCGGCAGGCCGGTGTGGTCACCTTCCACCGGCTCGCCGACGCGAGGACGAAGGTGATGCTGCAACTCGACTACGACCCCGACGGCTTTGCGGAGAACGTCGGCGACAAGCTCGGGTTCGTCAAGCGCCAGATCACCGGCGACCTCAAGCGGTTCAAGGAGTTCATCGAGGACCGCGGCCGCGAGACCGGTGCCTGGCGGGGGCAGGTCTGACCCGTCTCCGCAACGCCCGGGGGCTCGGCACCGTGCGCGGGTGCGGGGCCCCGGGGCGGGGCCGGCGGACGAAGCCGGGGGGCGTGAGGCCACCCCGGCTTCGACGCGTCCGAAAGCCCCACCTCCCCTGCCCGGCCCCGGCGTTCACCCCCGCCGACTCCGGACCCGCCCGCGCGCTGTCAATACCGCAGACCACAAGGACCGAGCCCATGGTGCGTGACACTCCGTCACAGACCGCTGCATCACCGCTGGATACGATCCCCGAAGACGGACGGCCGCAGCGGGACTTCGGCACCGGCGGACCGGTCCCGGCCGAGCCGGTCACCATCCTCGAAGCGGAACCGTCCGCCGTCATCCGGGACGAAGAGACCGCACGCCTGCGCACCGTCGCGGCTGCGCCCCCTCCTCGACCGCCCCACTCCCAGCGGAACGGACACCCCTTCGTGAGCCTTCGCCCGATCGAGCCCAAGCAGCGCGGTTTCCTCATCGTCAACTCCCACCCGGAAGGCGCCGCACAGACCGTACGCCGCACATGGGAGGCGATCCCCGCCCGCACCGACGGCCGCCGCCCCGTCGCGCTCGTCCTCGGCCACTCCGCCGGCTACGGGCTGGCCGCGCTCCTGGCCGGCCTGCGCCGGCACGGCATACGCGGCGTCGGCGTCGCGTACGAAACCCCCGACACCGGCCGCCGTACCGCGAGTGCCGGCTGGTACCGCACCGCGGCCGCCGCCCGGCTCGCCGCCGAGGCCGGGCACGACATCCGCTTCGTGAACGCCGACGCGTTCTCCGCCGAGGCCAAGGCCGAGGTCGCGGACCTGCTGGAGCGGCACTACGGTCCGGTCGACCACCTCGTCTACAGCCTCGCCGCCCCCCGCCGCACCGACCCGGCCACCGGGGAGACCCACCACTCGGTGATCAAACCGCTCGGCGCCGCCTACGAAGCCCCCGCCCTCGACTTCTCCGGGGCCGTCCCGGCGGTGTCCCGGCACCGGATCGAAGCCGGCACCGAAGACGAGACGCGCGCGACGGTCGGCGTCATGGGCGGCGACGACTGGGCCCTGTGGGTGCGGGAGCTGGCCGCCCGCCGACTCCTGGCGCAGGGGTTCACCACCGTGGCCCTGACCTACGTCGGCTCGGAGGTGACCGCGCCGGTCTACCGGCACGGCACCATCGGCGCCGCCAAGGCCCACCTGGAGCAGACCGCCCGCGACCTCGACGCCTCCCCCCTCCTCAAGGAGAAGGACGGGCGGGCGTTCACGGTCGTGGCGGGTGCGGCCGTCACCCAGGCCTCCAGCGCGATCCCCTCCATCGCCCTCTACACCGCCTTCCTCCGTACCGTCCTCGGCGAACGCGGCTTCCGCTCCACGGCCGAGCAGGCCTGCGCGTTGTGGGACCAGCTGGAGGGCCGCACCCCGCTCGTCCTGGACGAGGAGGGAAGGATCCGACTCGACGGCTGGGAACTCGACGCCCGGGTGCAGGACCGGGTGCGGGAGCTGTGGGCCGATCCGGAGCGCGGACTGGAGGCCTCCCGGCCGGGCGCCGACTGGTTCATGGGCCAGGTGAAGGGCCTGTACGGCTGGGGCGTCGGCGACGTGGCGTACGGCCGGCCGGTCGAGACCGACGTCCCCTGGCCCACCCGTCCGTGACCCCGCCCACCGGGCCGAGACCCGGGCCACCCGCCGCCCCCGGCCCGGGCCCCACGCGCCGGGCAGGGCGGCACACCCGTGGCCCACCCCTCACATTTGGGACGATGCCGCAGTTTGAGCACATCTGCGTCTCACGGATCGTTGGTTACTTCTGAGTCACCTCCTTGATCAGGTACCGTCCGGAACCGCTCGATCCGATTGCACGCCCACGCCCGCTTCGAGGACCCATGCCTGCCAGTGAAGTCCCTGCCCTCAAGGCCCATCGGGGGTCCTGCCACCTGAACGCGGCCACTGTGCGGTCCACCCGCCACCGGCCGGCGCGCATAGCGGGCGGAGGAGCTCTGGCCCCTTGAAATTCCGAATCAAGCGCCCGGACAGCAGCACATCCCCCTTCCCGCACCCCGAGGCGCCCGCCCCCGACGTGCACACGGCCGCCCCCGAGGCCGCCGCCGAGGCGCCCTTGTCGGCGTACGAGATCGAGCTCATCCGCACCTCGGTCTCCGTGGTCGAGCCACTCGCCGAAGAGATGACCGTCTACTTCTACGCGATCCTCTTCGCCCGCTTCCCCGAGGTCCGGCCGATGTTCCCGCCGGGCATGGACGCCCAGCGCGGGCGCCTGCTCCGCGCGCTGCTGCGCATCGTGGACCTGGTCGACGACCCGGAGAGCCTCGTCCGCTTCTGCGGACACCTCGGCCGCGACCACCGCAAGTTCGGCACGCTCCCCGCTCACTTCCCCGCCGTGGGCGAGTGCCTCCTCGCCTCCCTGGCCCGCTATGCCGGCCCCGCCTGGACCCAGGAGATCGCCGCCGCGTGGGCCAAGGCGTACGGCGTGGTCGCCGACGTCATGATCAGCGCCGCCGAGCAGGACGCGCGGGTACGGCCCGCTGTGTGGCCCGCCACGGTCGTGCACCTCCTGCGGCGCGGGCACGGCATCGCCGAGGTCACCGTGCGCCCCCACCTCCCCTACGCGTACGCCGCCGGGCAGTACGTCAGCGTCGAGACCCCCTGGTACCCCAGGCAGTGGCGCTACTATTCCCCCGCCAACGCGCCCCGCGAGGACGGCACCCTCACCTTCCACATCCGCGCGGTCCCCGGTGGCACGGTCAGCGAAGCACTGGTGCACCGGGCGGTGGTGGGCGATGTACTGCAACTGGGCGCCCCCATGGGCGACATGGTGCTGGAAGCGGCCGCGTTCGACGACCTGCTCTGCGTGGCCGGCGGCACCGGGCTCGCACCGATCCGGGCGCTCGTCGAGGAGGTCGCCCGTCGTGGCGGGCGCCACCAGGTCGACCTCTTCCTCGGCGCCCGCACCGGTGCCCAGTTGTACGGCGTGGACGACATGCTGCGGATGTCCCAGAGGCACCACTGGCTGACCATCAGGGGCGCGGTCTCCCACGAGTACGTCCCCGGACTGCGCGGATCCCTGCCGCAGGTCCTGGCCGAGTACGGGCCCTGGTACCAGCACGACGTCTACCTCAGCGGGCCCGTACCGATGGTCGTCTCCGCCAGGGAGACCCTCACGCTCGGCGGTACGCCGCCCGACCGCATCCACCACGACCCGTTCGAAACGCCCGTCCTGGCCAGGCCCTGACCCCCGCACCTCCGGTCAGGCCCCGCCCCCGCCGGGCCCCTTGCCCCGTCCCTCCCTCCTCCCTCCCCGCCATGCCAGGAGAGCGCCCCGTGACCTTGCCCCCGCCGCCCTTCGGATCAGCAGGCGAACACCTTCTGCAGCAGCAGCTGGGCACCGCCGACCGCGCCAACAGGTTCTACGACCAGCAGGTGCGCCCCTGCCTCACCTCTCGGATGCGGGAATTCATCGGCCGCCAGTCCATGGTCTTCCTGGCCACCTCCGACGCGCGCGGGGAGTGCGACGCCAGCTTCCGGGCCGGGCCGCCCGGGTTCGTCCACGTGATCGACGAACACACCCTGGCCTACCCGGAATTCCGGGGGAACGGCGTGCTCGCCAGCGCCGGCAACATGACGGAGAACCCGCACCTCGGCATGCTGTTCGTGGACTTCTCCCACGATCACGTGGGCCTTCACGTCAACGGCGTCGCCCGCCTGTACACGGACGCAGACCTCCGCTCGCTCCACCCGGGCCTGCCGTCCGGCACCGCTCCCGGGCGGACCCCCGAGATATGGATCCACCTGAGCGTCGAAGAGGCCTACATCCACTGCTCGAAGTTCATACCCCACCTGGTGCCGGCCCCCCGCCCCACCGCGCACGACCCGGCCCGCCCGAAGGACGTGAACTACTTCACCGGCCCCCGGCACGCCGCCGACCGGACCGGCCACGTACCGGGGACCATCCGTCAGTAGGCCCCCGGATCCGCCGCGTCGGCGGGTTCCCGCCCCCGCGCTAGAGGGTGTCGAAGGATTCCCGGGCGGTGAAGTGGTACAGCCCGACCTTCGGGCGGGCGACGGTGCCCGGAGTGGTGAGCGGCAGGCTGACGCCGTCCGCGTTCGGCATGTGGCCCGGGTCGGCGATGATGTTGATCTCGTCGGCGACGGGCCCGTTGCCGCCCGACGGGTTGAGGTCCACGGCCGCGTACGTGGTGGCTCCGGGCCGTACCGGGTGGGCGGGCGCGCCGCCGAGGCCCTCGGGGGGCGTCGCCTGGATGCCGAGGGCGGCGTCCTTGGCGCTGAAACCGACGGCCGGGTGGAAGTCGAGCCCGCACGTGGTGGAACCGTTGTTGGTCACCGTGATGATGCGGACCGTGGCCGGGAAGCCCTGCGGCGAGGTGACCTTGACGGTGAGGTTCCGCGCGGAGCAGGGGTGGGTGTAGGCGTAGCTGTCGTCGGTGGTCGGCCCGGGTGTACCGCCCGTGGCGTCGGCGTTGGGGCCGGCCTGCGTCGGGCTCGCGGCGGCCGCCGGTGTCCCGGTACGGGCCGGCGTCGCAGACGCGGCGGCCTCGGAGGCCGCCGCCCCGGTGCCCGGGCTCGTCGAGGGTGCCTTGGGCGCCCCGCCCGCGGAGTCGGCGCCCTCGCAGGCGGTCAGGGCCAGGGCAAGCCCGACGAAGGTGGCCAGGGCCGCGGAACGGCTCCGGTTGATGCGCATGCTGAAACTCCCCGTGTCGTACGTCCGGGGCGGAAGCCGCCCGAGTAGGAACCACTATCACCCGAACGGCCCGTATCGCGGGCATGCGCGCCGATCACCTGTCATGGGGAGGGCGGCGGGAACGCAGGAGCCGCCCAGGCGGCGGCCCCCGAGTTGTGGACGGGCGGTGGATCCGCACGGTGACGCCGTCACGCTCGTGCCGGATGACGCAGGCGGCACCTGGCAGAAGGCCGACAAGGGCGTCCCGCTGTCGAGTGAAGTGCACGCCTCGGCGCTGCTCGCTCCGCTCCCTCCGGCGTCGTGAATGTGACTGTTGTGCCGTGTTCGCGAATGCGTGCGCACAGTGCTGTTCCTGGTGCTGTCCGAACGAGAAGGAGACACCTGATGCTTACTGCACCGCTTCCGGCCCTCGCGCCGGTCGCCTCTCCGGCCGAAGCTGACATCCTCGACGCGCTGCTGGCGGAGGGGGAGGCTCCGGTCAGTGACGCGCCGACCTTCTGCGCGGTTGCGGGCTCCATCCTGATCATCCTGCTCGGGCCGAAGGAGCCGAAGGCACAGCAGCACTGACCCCCCCCGCCCCGCCCCTCCGCCGTACCTGCCGTGACAGGAGAACCACCCCCGCATGTCGATGACCGATGCGACGCTGCGCGCCGAGTACGGCGCGGCGGTCGAGCGGATGGCGGGCCGGGCCCTCGCCGCCCTTCGGGGCGGCGAGGGCGCCGGTGCCTGGTCCTGGCCGCTGTCCAGAGCCGAGCTGGCCGCGGTGCGCGTGCTGGGCGCGGACCTGTTCGCGCCGCACCTGACCGGGGCCCTGCCCTGGGACGACGCCCCGGCGGACGCCGTCGCCGAGGCCTGCCGGATCTTCCCGCCCCGGCCGGAGGACGACCCCGTGACCGCCTGGCACGACTGGGCCGCCCGGGCGCTGGCCGCCCGTACCGGCACCGCCGTCGCCGGACCGACCGCCGGCGCCCCGCCCGAGCCGCCGCCACCGGCCCGTACTCCCGCCCCCGAGGCCGACGGCTGGCACCAGCTGGCCGCAGCGGCGGCCCGGCTGGCACCCATGGCGCTGCCCGCCTTCGACAGCCCCCTCCACCGGACGGTGCGGGCACATCCCCTCGCCGTGGCCCGCGGCACCGTCCGGGCCATGCTGCGCCGCGACTACCGCACCGCTGCGCGGCTGACCCGCTGGCTGGCCTGGCTGCACCACACCCGTACGCCGGTCGCGCTGGAGATCGCCCCCCTCCTGACCCGCCTGAAGCAGGTCGGCGGCGACAGCGCCCGTACGGCCCTGGACCTGGCCGTCGCCGAACACCTCGTGCAAGCGCATCCGGAGGGACGATGACCGCCACCGCCACGGAACACCTCGGCACCGTCCAGAGCTGGTCCTCCCATGCGCTCCACTGGCTGCACACCGCACACGCACAGGGCTACGGCACCCTCGCGCCCGACGCGTCAGCCGACCTGGCCGATCCCGACAGCGCCTACAAGCCGCTGGGCGAAGCAGCACTGGCCGCGTCCCTCGTCCTGCGCGACGGCGTCGCCGGCTCCCACGACGCCCGGGCGGCACGCGCCCTGATCGACTCGTGCTGGAACCAGCTGCAGAACGGCGACTTCCTCTACGAACGGCAGTTGCGCCACCTCACCGTGAGCGACCCGATGGAGCTGTACGCCCACTTCGTGCGCGCCGGCCACCGCCATCGCCTCCTGGACGGCCTCCTCGCCGACTACGCCGCCCTGCGCGCCCCCGCGGCCATGGAGATGGTTCCCAACCGGCGCCTCGCGGTGGCCAACGCCCGCCGGATCATCGGCATCGGCCCGCAGCCCGACTGGCCGGCACTCGCCGCGGCGACCTGGCTGGGCGCCACCCCGGAGCCGTGGGCGGTGGACTGGAGCACCGGCTACGACATCACCCACACCGTCTTCCACCTCACCGACTGGGGCGCCCGCCCCGCGGGGCTGCCCGCGCCCATGGCCGACTACCTCAGGAACTGGCTGCCGGCCTGGGTCGACATCTGGCTGGAGGTGGGCCAGTTCGACCTCGTCGGGGAGCTCCTCGCCGTCGACGCCTGCATCGGCGAGCCCGTCTGCGGCCCCGACCCCTGGCAGCGGCTCGCGGCCGTCCAGCATCCCGACGGGCTCACCCCCCGCGACGGCGACCCCGTCGCGGACGACCCCCGCACCGCGTTCAAGGACAACGAGCACACCGCGGTCGTCGCCGTCGTCGCCGGCACCATCACCCTGTCCCGCACCCTCGGCGCCGCCGGCTTCGCGGCATGACTCCCACGCCCGACCTGACGGGCCTGGTGGAGGCCGCCCCCGGTGCGAGCGCCGTGACCCTCGCCGTGGCCCGTGGCGGAACGCACGACGTGTACTGCCACGGCCGCCTCTCCCACGGCGGCCGGCCCAACACGCCGGAGACCGCCTACGAGATCGGCTCCGTCACCAAGACGTTCACCGCCCTCCTGCTGGCCGAGCTCGCCGCACAGGGCCGCCTCGGCCTGCACGATCCCATCGACGCCCACCTGCCGCCACAGCATCGGCCCACCCCGCCGCACGGCACCCGGATCACCCTCCTGCACCTGGCCACCCACACCTCCGGCCTGCCACGGCTGCCCCCCGGACTCCTCGCCCGCGCCCTGCCCACGTACTTCACCAACCCCTACGCCCGCTACCTCACCCGGCACTTCCACCGCGACCTGCGACGCACCCGGACCCGCCGGCCCCCGGGCAGCCGTCTGGCCTACTCGAACTACGGCATGGCCCTCCTCGGCCACACCCTGACCCAGGCGACCGTCGCGGACTACCCCGCCCTCCTGGCCGAACACCTCTGCCGCCCCCTCGGCCTCACCTCCACCACCTGCGGCCCCGCCCCCGCCGGCCAGGCCACCGGCCACCGCGGGGACAAGCCCCTGCCGCCCTTCGAGATCCCCGCCCTGCCCGCGGCCGGCGCCGTGCGCTCCACCGGCCCCGACCTCCTGCGCTACCTCCAGGCGCTGCTCACCCCCGCCGACACCCCGATGGCCGCCGCTCTGCACACCGTCCAGCAGCCGCGCCTGCGGGTCCCGCGCTCACAGGACCGGCTCTGCCTGGCATGGAACCTGCGCGAGGCTGACGGCCGGACCATCCTCTTCCACTCCGGCGCCACCCGCGGCTTCACCGCGTTCACCGGCCTCTGCCCCCAGTCGGGCACCGCCGTCGCGGCCCTGGCCAACACCGGCCCGCGCTCCGACGGCCGCTTCGTAAGGACGGCCTACGCGCTCCTGAAGCAACTCGACACCTGACACGGGCCCCAGCGGCCTAGCCCCCGCAGCTCGCGAACGCTTCACCCGAGCCGCCGCCGCCCCGGTTCGGGGGCTCCTTCGGGGGGCGGGTCAGCAGGCCGCTCTCCTCGGTGAACCGGGGGAGTTGTTCACGCAGTGCCGGGGCGCCGAACAGGGCGACGCTCAGCAGCAGCGCCTCCGGCCGGTCCTCCGTCGCCCGGCGGACTTCCGCGTGGTCGCGGCGCAGCCGGGTGAGCAGCGCCGCGCCGCGCAGGGTGCGCCGGGGCCACAGCCACAGGGCCACCGCCCCCGCGTCGGCGAGCAGGCCGAGCACCAGCCACACCGCCGCCTGCCCGCCCGCGGCGGCTCCGACCGGCGCGGCGGCGAAGACCGGCAGCAGCAGGCCGCGTACGACCCACGCCCTTCGGCGGGACACCACCAGCCGCGCCCGCTCCAACTCGGCCGACACCCCCCGGACCGCATGCCGGACCCGCTCGATGTCCGCCAGGCGGCGCGGGTGCAGGGGCTTGAACAGCACGTGGTACTGGGCGCGGGCCACCTCGGAGCAGCCACGCGGCAGCCGGGCCTCGCCGGGCCGTACGGTCTGCCGCCATCCGGCCCGGACCGAACCCCCCAGGTACAGCTCCACCAGGGCCGTCTGCGCCGCACCCCGCGCGCCGCCGCGCAGCAGGCCCGTCTCGACGGGGGAGAGCCGCCGGCCCAGGGGGTCGCGCCGCGGCCGCACGCCGGGACGAAGGCGCAGGACGGCGGCGAGCAGCAGCAGGAGCCATGCGGTCCCCGCCGACACCGCGTCGATCACGAGCACGGACCACCTCTCCCTCCCCGGACCGCCGGTGGACACCGGAGACCGCCTCGGGGTCCACCATGTCGCAAGCGTGCGCGAAGAGGAACAGAGCCGGCCGCGGGACAGCGGCGGGCACCTTCGGGGGGTCGTCCACCTCCGCTACCGCGTGGTGCGCTAGGTGCGACCTGCGGGGCGTGCGGGTGTTCGGGGGGACGCCCGTCAGGGTGGTGGGCGAGGCGGTGCGGCGCGGAGGGGCGTTGTAGGAGGTGATGTTGTTTCTCTAGTGAGGTGGGGAGTCTCCAGTGCCCTCTGTGGCGTCACCTGAAGTCGAGACCCTGTTGCGGCGGACGCTCGGCGAGCGGCGGATCGGGCTGGTGGCCTGGCGGTTGATCGTCCTGCAGATCGCGCATCCCGCCGTCGCGGCCGGGATGGACCGCTACTCCACTTACCGCGCGCACCCCTGGCGGCGGATCGAGCACACCATGGAGAGCGGAAGCAGGCTGTTCTTCGCCGGGCCCGAGGAGCGGCGGCTCGAAGTGGCGCGGCTGGCCCGGACGCACCGGCGGATCCGGGGGGCCGACGCGGCCGGGCGGGCGTACTCCGCGGAGGACCCCGAGGTGCGCGGCTGGGTGATGGTGACGCTGTACGAGGCCATGACCGCCATGCGGGAGCTGGCCGGGGAACCGTTGTCGGCACGGGAACTCGACCTGCTGTACGGCGAGTTCCTGGAGGTGTGCGCGGCGCTCGGGATTCCCCGTGAGGCGGTTCCGGCGAGCGCCGCGGACGTGCCCGCGTACGTCGACCGGCACGTGCGGGAGGTGCTGGAGTACGGCGATGTGGCACGCCACATGCTCCACGAGATGCTGCGCGAGGCGCCCGTTCCCCGGCGGCTGGCGCGGCTGGGGCCCGCGTGGCCGCTGGTACGGGCGCTGATCGCGCGGACGCTGACCACCCTGACCGTCAGTGATCTGCCGCCGGCCTGGCACGAGCGGTTCGGGACGTCCCGCGGGCGTGCGGGCGCCGTACTGTCGTGGACGCTGCACCACGGGCTGCGCCACGCCATGGCCCTCGCCCCGGACCGGGTGCGCTACCGCCGCCGGTCCAAGACCGGCGGCGCGCCGCCCGCGCGGCTGCCGCGGCCCCGGAGCGTCGACTCCCGCCCGGCCCGGCTGGAGACCTTCTTCCGCCAGGTGCTGGACCAGACCGGCAACGGCCGGGTCGATTCCGCCGACCTGCAGGCCATGGTCCACACCATGTGCTGGCGGCTCGAACTGCCCGTCGAGCGGGAGGACGTGGTGTACGCCGCGTTCGAGGGGTGGTGGCGGCAGTTGCGCCGGAGCGCTGACGCCGACGGGGACGGCGCCGTGACGTGCGCGGAGTTCGTCGGCGCGATGCTGGCCGGGGTGGACGGGGACCCGGCGTATCTGGAGAACGGACTCGTGCCGGCGGTGCGGGCGCTGTTCCGGGCCGCCGACGCCGATGGGAGCGGGTACCTGGGCCCGGACGAGTACCGGGCCCTGTTCGGCGGGCCGCGGGTGCATCCGGCCGAGCTCAACGACGGCTTCAGGGAACTGGACGCCGATGGGGACGGGCGGATCGACGAGGAGGAGTTCGTCGCCGCGTTCGCCCAGTTCTTCACCGCGCGGAGCGAGGCCGTCGCCGGTACGGCGCTGCTGGGACGCGCCTGAGCGCCGGAGGCGGACGGCGGCCCGCGTACGGCCGGGAGGGCTGGGCTGGGGCTGGGCCCTGCCCCACTGCTCGGGCCCTGCCCCACCGGCCCCGCGGAGCTCTAAACGGCACGCTCCTCAACAGGATTCGTGGATTCCCGGTGGTCCGAATCCTCGGGCGGGGCCGCGGCACGCAGCGCCGCTTCGACCCGGCGGTTGCCGACCATGGTCGACGTGACGGCGGTCATGGTGAGGAGGAGGCCGCCGGCGGCGTAGAGCGGGGTGCGGATGTCGTAGGCGGTGGCCAGCCAGCCGCCGAGGAAGGCCCCGGAGGGGGCGGCGCACATGGCGAGCATGCGGGAGGTGGAGGCGACCCGGCCCATGAGGTGGGCGGGGACGATCGCCTGCCGGAGGGAGGGGCCGAGCACCATCGTGGCGCCCATGCCCGCACCGCAGACGGCGAGGGCGAGGCCGGCGACGTACGGGTTCGGGGCGGCGGCAAGGCCCAGGACGGCGAGTCCCTCGACCACGGCCGTACAGGTCAGCGCGGTCCCGGTGCCGAGCCGTCGGCCGAGGAAGGAGGCGATGCCCGCGCCGAGCAGGCCGCCGGTGGCTTCCGCGGTGAGGAGCAGGCCGAAGCCGAAGGTGTCGATGCCGAGACGGTCGTGCGCGAAGAGGGCGAGTACGGTCTCCACGGCGACGAAGGCGATGTTCCCGACCGCCGGACGCAGCGCGAGCCCGAGCAGCAACCGGTCCCGGAACACGTACGAGGCGCCGGCCCGCGCCTGCCGCAGCAGCGACTCCCGGGCCTGCGGTACGGGCCGGGGCGCGGCGGGCAGCGACCGTACGAGCAGGGCGGAGAGCGCGAACGACACCGCGTCGGCGAGCAGCGGAACCGCCCGCCCGAGCGCGAGCAGGGCACTGCCCGCGGGCGGCCCCGCGAAGCCGGACGCGGCCGTCTGGGTGCCGCGCAGGCGGGAGTTGGCGCGCTCCAGGAGCGCGGGGTCGCGGCCGAGCAGATCCGGCAGGTAGGCGGTGGCGGCCGTGTCGAAGAAGAGCCCGCCGAGGCCGAGCAGGAAGGCGACGGCCGCGAGCAGGGGAATGCTCAGCATGTCGAGCGCGGCCGCAGCGGCCGGTACCGCGAGCAGCACCGCACGGGCCGCGTCCGTGATCCACATCGTGCGCCGGCGGTCCCAGCGGTCCACCAGCGCACCGCCGAGCACCCCGAAGAGCAGCCACGGCAGCGTTCCGGCGGCCGTGACGACGGCGAGCGCCATCGGATCCCGCGTCAGCATTAGGGCGAGCAGCGGCAGCGCGGCGTGCGACACGCCGTCACCGAGCGAGGACACCGTCTGCGCCGTCCACAGCCGTCCGAACCCGGTGGGCAACGTGCCTGCGCGGTAGGTCACTTGGCGTCCCCCTCGGCCGGCTGGCGCGATGCCGGGCGGAAGAGTGCGAAGACGAGCGACGCGTCCGGCAGCGACGGATCGGACAGCGCCCGGTACTCGTCCGCCAGTGCCTCCAGCCGCGCCCCCAGCTCCGCGAACTGCTCCTCGGTGAGCCGCAGATGCGCCATCCGTACGTGCCGCTCGCCATCGGCCGGCGCCGCCTCCAGGTCCGCCACCGCGTGCCGCATCAGCACGTCCGGCCCTCCCTCGCCCGGATCCGGCAGCACGATCGCCCGCGCGGCCATCGCGTAGTACCGCTCGGTGACCCCGCGGACCTTCCGCGTCCGTACCACCTTCACCAGGCCGGCCCGCTCCAGCAGCCGTACGTGGTAGCTGGAACTCCCCTTCGCGAGGCCCACTCGCTCGGCGATCTGCGTGATCGTCGCGGGCTCGAAGCGGAGTACGGCCATGATCCGGTGGCGCGTGAGACTGGAGACGGCGCGCAACTGCTCGTCGGTGGTGACGTGGAACGTCTCGGGAAGATCATCGGTAGGCATGCGCCAATGGTCAACGTTTCTTGTCCATTAGGCAAGGGATTTCGGACCGCGGATCACGGCGGAGGACGGACAGGCGTTCACGGTCGGCGGATCACGGCGGAGGAGGGCCCGCCGGGACGCTCCCGGACCGGCCCGCCCACGCAGCAAGGCGCCTGAAGGTCAGTCACCGCTCGGGGGCGCCGGGAAGTCGGCCACGATCTGGTGCGCGTACTCGTCCTCCGGGCCGAGGTCCTCCACCGCTCGGCCGGCTTCCGGGAGCCGGCCCGTCTCGCACAGCAACCGCACGAGGAGGTACAGGGCGCCCTTGTCGCCTTCCTCGGCACGATGGCGAAGCGCCCTGTCCATCCCGCGCTCGTGAAGCGATCGGTTGAGCCTCCGACGGGCGTGGACATCCGTACGTGCGAGCTCCGTGAGCTCGGCGAAGCGCTCTGCGCCGACGAGCAGGTCCATGTGCCACAGATGGCTGTCGTGCGCGCGGAAATCGGCGGAATAGCACGCGGCGCGGGCGCTGACCAGCGCGATGGCCGTGTCCCAGTCCCGGATCTCTTCCGCTGCCCGCGCCTGCTCGTACCACTCCACCGGCCGAGTATCGCGCAGTGCCTTCCGCGACGACACCGGGAAAGCGGTCGCCGGCGCGGACCTGGTCCGCGACGCGCACGGCGTGGCCGCGGGCGGAGCGCATCCGGAGGCGGGTCCGCGCGAGAAGCTGAGTCGCACCGCCGAGCCGGCGGCCGGCCGGGACCGGCCGCCGCCCGACCCCTCCCGGACGGAGAGCCCAGATCATGAGGCGCAGCAGCGACATCGTCATCATCGGCGCCGGCGCCGCCGGCCTCTCGCTGGCCTGGCGGCTGCTCGACCCGCCGCCCGGCGTCCGGGTCCCGGACGTCGTCCTCGTCACCCCGCCGCCCGGCCGGCTCCGTCCTCCCGAACGCACCTGGTGCTACTGGGAAGCCGGACCCGGTGACTACGACCCCCTCCTCACGGCGAGCTGGCGCAAGCTCCGCGTCCGCGCCCACGACGGCGACGGCCCCGTCCACGACCTCGGGGGAGACCTGAACTACAAGATGCTCCGCTCGGACGCGTTCGAAAGGGGCCTGGCGCCACGCCTGTCCGCACTGCACCGGGTCGAAGCCGCCGTCGAGTCCGTCACCGACCGCCCGGACGGCGCCGAGGTGACCTCTCGCGCCGCCGACGGCACCGTCAGCACGCTCCACGCCCGCTGGGTCTACGATTCCCGGCCGCCCGCCGCACCACCCCCCGCCCGCGTCTCGCTCCGCCAGCACTTCCGCGGCTGGTTCGTCCGGTGCGACCGCCCGGTCCTCACCCCCGACACCGTCGAACTCATGGACTTCCGCACCCCCCAGCCGCAGCACGGGCTCTCCTTCGGCTACGTGCTGCCGACCAGTCGCCACGAGGCGCTGGTCGAGTACACCGAGTTCGGCCGCGCGCCGCTCACCCGCCCCACCTACGACGCGGCCCTGCGCCACTACACCGGACAGGTCCTCGGGCTCGGATCGTTCCGCGTGACCGCCGCCGAGCAGGGCGTCATCCCCATGACCGACGGCCGCTACGCGCGCCGGGCCGGCCGGCACGTCTTCCGGATCGGCGCGGCGGGCGGAGCCGTACGCCCCTCCACCGGGTACGCCTTCGCCGCGATCCAGCGGCAGGCCCGGGCCGTGGCGGACGCCCTGCACGCAGGCCGGTCACCGGTGCCTCCGCCGGCTCACCCGGCTCGGGCCCTCGCCATGGACGCCGTTCTCCTGCGCGGCCTCGACACCGGACGCATCGACGGCGCCGCCTTCTTCACCCGCCTCTTCCACGAGGTCCCCTGCACCCGCCTGCTCCGCTTCCTCGACGGCACGACCCGTCCCGTCGAGGAGTTCGCCATCGGGCTGCGCACGCCCGTGCTCACCATGCTCCGCACCGCCGCGGAAATGCCCCTGCTCAGCCGCCGCAGCTGACCGTCACCACCGAAGGAGACCCCCATGGCCCGCCCCGCCCCCGCCGCCCGCCGCGGCCGCGACCGCAAGGCCGTCGTCCTCCCCGCGCCCCCGGGCCGGCCCACCGGCGACGGCGCGACCCGCCGGTGCGCGGTCATCGGCGGCGGCATCGCGGGCCTCGCCGCCGCGACGGCCCTCGCCGAACGGGGCGTCCGCGTCACGCTCCACGAGCGCGAGCGGACGCTCGGAGGCCGCCTGGCCGGATGGCCCACGGAACTCGCCGACGGATCGACCGTCACCATGAGCCGCGGGTTCCACGCCTACTTCCGGCAGTACTACAACCTGCGGGGGCTGCTCAGGCGGGTCGACCCGGGACTCGAGCGGCTCCGCCCGCTGCCCGACTACCCCCTGCGGCACGGCTCGGGGACGTACGACAGCTTCGCCCGCGTTCCCCGGACACCGCCCTGGAGCGCCCTGGGCTTCGCCCTCCTCAGTCCGAGCTTCGGCCGCAAGGACCTCACCCGGATGAACCCGCGGGCCGCGCTGCCGCTGCTCGACGTCCGGGTCCCCGAGGTCTACCAGCGGTACGACGACGTCAGCGCCCTCGCACTCCTCGACCGCGTCCGCTTCCCCGAGGCGGCCCGCCACCTCGCCTTCGAGGTCTTCTCCCGCAGCTTCTTCGCCGACCCCGGCGACCTGTCCGCCGCCGAACTCGCCCTCATGTTCCACATCTACTTCCTCGGCTCCTCCGAGGGCCTCCTCTTCGACGTGCCCGACGAGCCCTACCCCCAGGCCCTGTGGGACCCGCTCGCCCGCCGTCTCGACGCCCACGGCGTCGACATCCGCACCGGCGCCGCCGTGGCGGCCCTCGAACCCGGCCCCGGGGGCGGGCACCTCGTGCACACCCCGGACGGAGTCGAACACGCGGACGCGGTGGTCCTCGCCCTGGACACGGCCGGGCTGACCGAGCTCACCGCCGCCTCGCCCGAGCTGTGCGACGCCGCGTGGCGCGCCCGGATCGGCAGGCTCCGTACCGCCCCGCCCTTCCTCGTGACCAGGCTCTGGACCGACCGCCCGGTCGACCGGCACCGCCCAGGCTTCCTCGGCACCAGCGGTTACGGCCCGCTGGACAACATCAGCGTCCTGAACGCCTTCGAGGGCGAGGCCGCCCGCTGGGCCGAGAAGACCGGAGGCGCCGTGCTCGAACTCCACGCCTATGCCGCGGACCCGGCCGCGGACCCGCGGGGACTCGCCCGCGCCCTCGTCGAGCAGCTGCACCGCGTGTACCCGGAGACGGCCGCCGCGCGCATCGTCGACCGGCGGGACGAGTGGCGCCGCGACTGCCCCCTCTTCGCCGTCGGAGGCCACGCCGACCGGCCCACCGTGGACACCCCTGACCCCACCGTCACCGTCGCCGGGGACCTGGTGCGCACCGACCTCCCGGTGGCGCTCATGGAACGGGCCGCCACCACCGGGTTCCTCGCGGCCAACGCCCACCTGCGGCGCTGGGGCCTGCGCGGGCATACGCTGTGGACCGTCCCCCGGCGCGGCCGCTGCGCACCGCTGCGGCTCCTGGCCCGCCGGTTCGGCGAAAGCTGACGGCCGCCGCACGCCGGTTCGGCGAAGCTGACCGGCCTGCCGCGCGCCGGCCGGCGGGGGCGCTCAGCCGGGGAACCGGCCCTCGGCGCGCAGTCGCCGGCGCCGCTCGGCGTACGCGAGGTCGTCGCGCCACAGCCGGCCCGCCGCGGCCCGCATCGCGGGGCGCAGCAACGGCGCGAGCGCCCGCGCCACCGCGAACCCGCGCCGGTCCGACCCGGCCACGATCGCCTCCACCACGGCGGTCCGCGGACGCCCGGCACCCGCCGGTGTCAGGGGCGTCGCATGCGTTTCCACCACCGACCCCGCCCCTTCCCCCGCGACGATCCGCATGACGACCGTCCGCGGATCCGGCGCGTGGAACGCCGCGCTCACGGGGACGACGATCCGCCCGGCCACCTTGAACGACACGTCCACCAGCAGCACGTCGTCCTCGTCCGCCACGGCGCCGCCCGGGTGGTCCCGGACGACCAGGTCCACGAACGAGTACGGGTGGAGCCACGCCCCGTGCCACGGGTCGAGGCGGTTCGCGACGACGTCCTGCGGCTCGCACGCGCCGGCCCCCGTGTAGACCGCGGCGAGCGCGGCGGCCCGAGGCGGCCGGGCCGGCACGGCGGGGCGCTCCGTCGGCGTCTCACCGCCCACCCGGTCCAGGCGGACCCACACCAGCACCCCGTCGTCGTGCACCGGCCACGGCTCCCACCCGGCGAACGGGCCGCCGTCGAGGCCCAGTCCGTGCCAGTGGCAGACCAGCCTTCCGCACCGCACCACGGCGTCCTTGAGCGGCGCCCCGAGATGCGGGCACGCCCCGGGGCCCGCGTGCGGCGTGCCCTCCTCGTCGCGCCACAGCACGACCTCGGTGCCCGCCACCGTACGGCCCAGCGGCCGGCGGCCGGTCAGGTCCCGGGCGGCGCCGACGACGTACCAGTTGCCCGACGGACGCCCCACTGCCCGCTCCAGCGCCTCGGCGATCAGCGCCGGCCGGGCCTCCCGCCACGTCGGGCGCTGGCGCTCCCAGGCGACGGCGTCGCGGCGCAGCCGCAGGGGGACCAGCCCCCGCCGTCCCGGCCTGTCTCCGGTACTCACACCGTGTCCTCTCCTCGGCGGCGGGTCGGGCCGCCGCCTCCTCCCGGCGCGGCGGGCTCCCCGCCGTACCCCGCTCCCGCCCGCCCCGTCCGCCACCGGGGCCCGCCGGCCCGGTCGGCCGGACGCGGCGCGCGGCGCGCCGCGAGGGCGCCGGCCAGGCCCCGCAGGGCCACGGCGGCCCGCCGCCGACGGCCCACGACGGCCCGCCGGTGTACCACCGCGTACCCGTCCCGCTCGATGGCGCCGAGGATGTCCCCGTACAGCACGAAGGCCGTGCGCACGCACGGCGCCGAGACGGGATCCAGCCGGCCGATGCCCGGCTCGGCCGCCCGGTAGACGTCCCGCGTCAGGGCCGCGGCCGCCCGCAGGGCCGAGGTGATCCGGGCGTCCCGGCGTCCGGTCAGCCTGCTCCACCCGAGCAGGTCGCGGTCGACCCCGTGCGAGGCCAGCAGGTCCGCGGGCAGGTAGACCCGTCCCCGGTCGAGGTCCTCGCCGACGTCCCTGAGGAAGTTCGTCAGCTGGAACGCCATCCCGAGGGCCGCCGCGTACGGCTCCGCCTCCTCCCGCGGCACGACCGTGCCGAGCACCGGCACCATCTGCAGGCCGATGACGGCGGCCGACCCGTGCATGTACCCCCGCAGGTCGGCGTACGTGGCGTACTCCCCGACGGACAGGTCGCTGCGCATCGACGCGAGGAAGTCGCAGAAGTGGCGCGCCTCGATCCCGTACCGCGCCCTGGTGTCGGCCGCCGCCCGCACCACCGGCTGCGGTACCCGTTCGCCCCGGACGGCGCGCAGCCACTGCCGTTCCAGCGCGTCCAGGGCGTCGCCGCGGTCGCGTGGGGTGGCCGTCGTGCCGAGGTCGTCCACGATGTCGTCGGCGTACCGCGCGAACCCGTACAGGGCGTGCACGGCCGCGCGCCGGTCGACGGGCAGCAGCCGGGTGGCGAGGAAGTACGTCTTGCCGTGGCGGGCGTTCAGCCGCCGACAGGCCGTGTAGGCCGCGCGCAGCGACGGGTCGGTGATGCCCGCGGCGTCCAGCTCCCGGGCCGTCATCCCGCGCGCTCCCCGCCCGGTACGCCCTCGCCCGCCGGCGCCGCGTCCCTCCCGGGCGCCGGGGCGGGGGCCGCCGGCCGGGCGGTGCGGCGGGGGCGGTGGGCGCCGCCGGTCACCCGGGCGGCGGCGAGCTTCCCCGAGAGCAGCACCGTGGGCACCCCGACCCCCGGTGTGGTGCCGCAGCCGGCCAGGACGGCGTTCTCCGTCCCCCGGACCAGGTTCCGCGGCCGGAACGGCCCGGTCTGGCCGAAGGTGTGGGCGGCCGAGAAGGGCGTCCCGGCGGCATGTCCGAGCGCTGTCCAGTCCGCCGGCGTCACGAGGCTCTCCGCCTCGATCGACGCCCCCAGCCCGGCCAGCCCCCGCCGCTCCAGCTCGCGCACCAGGCTGTCGCGGTACCGCGGTCCGAGCTCGCCCCAGTGGGCCGCCCCGGGCCCCGTCCGCGTGTTGGGGCACGGCGCCAGGACGTAGTGCAGGTGGCGGCCCGGCGGCGCCAGCGACGGATCGGTGGCGGTCGGCCTGGTGATCAGCAGGGACGGATCGCTCATCAGCCGCCCGCCCCCGATCAGTTCGTCGAACGTGGCCTCCCAGGACGACCCGAACGACAGCGTGTGGTGCGCCAGCTGCGGCCAGGTACGGTCCGTCCCCACGTGCAGCACCACCGCGCTCGGGGCGTGCCGCAGACGCAGCGCCCGCCGGGGAGCGCGTCCCAGGAGCGCGTAGGAGAGCGGCAGGTCCGGGGTGAGGACGACCGCGTCGCACGGGATGCGGTCGTGCGCGGTGACCACGGCCGTCACCCGGCTCCCCGCCCGCTCCAGCCGCAGCACCGGCTCCTCGAAGCGGAGCACGGCCCCCGCCCGCGCCGCCGAGCGGGCCATGGCCTGCGGTACGGCGTGCATCCCGCCCCGCGGGAAGTACACCCCGGCCACGGTGTCCATGTAGGCGATCACGGCGTAGGCGGCCAGCGCGCGCGAGGGCGCCACCCCCGCGTACAGGGCCTGGAAGGTGAAGACGCGCCGCAGCCGCTCGTCCCGGAGGAACCCGCCGATCGCCCGGTCGAGGCGTCCGAACCCGCCGAGCGCGGCCAGCCGCGCCAGTTCGGGACGCAGCAGCTGGGCGGGGGAGTCGAAGTTGGTGTCGATGAAACGCCGCATCTGAACGGCATGGAGCCGCTCCAGCCAGCGGCGCAGCCGGCGGTAGCCCAGGGCCTCCCGCGGGCCCGCGAAGGCGGCGACCTCGGCCTCCATGGCCTCGCCGTCGGTGTGGACGTCGAGGCGGGAGCCGTCGGCGAACAGCGCCCGGTACGCCGGATGGAGCGGGACGAGGTCGAGCCGGTCGTGCAGGGAGTCGCCCACGGCCCGGAAGGCCTCGTCGAGGATCTCGGGCATGGTGAGCACGGTCGGCCCGGTGTCCACCCGGTAGCCGCCGAGGTCGACGCGTCCGGCCCGCCCGCCCGGCCCCGCCTCCCGCTCGACGACCGTCACCCGCCGTCCGGCCCCCGCCAGGTGCAGGGCGGCGGCCAGCCCCGCGAGGCCGGCGCCCACCACGACGACGTGGTCCGTCGGACCGGTCACCGTCTTCAACGGCCTTCCCCCATCAGCACGGTGGCGTCGGTGTCCCGGACGGCTCCCGCCGTCCCGGTGACGCCGGGGGCGAGTCCGCACGCGCCGCGCAGCAGGAGCCCGATCCGGTCGGCGGCCGCCGGCGAGAGACCGGCGCCCGCGACCGCCCCGGCGCCGCGGGCGCACAGCTCCTCGATGCGCTCGGTGACCTGGTCGCGGGCGCCGCACGACACCAGCAGGTCGAGGACCCGGGCCACGTCGCGGGCGCCGGCGGCGGGCGCGCCGGCGACCTCGTCCAGGAGCCGCAGGCCGGCCCGGTCCCCGCGCCGGGCGCACAGGTCCCGCGCGACGGCCAGCACGTAGGTCGCCTTGCCCTCGCGCACGTCCTCGCCGACCGGCTTCCCGATCACCGCCGGTTCCCCGAAAGTCCCCTGGAGGTCGTCGTGGAGCTGGAAGGCGAGCCCCGCCGACCGCCCGGCCTCGCGCAGCCGGCCCACCGTGCCCTCCGGCGCACCCGCCAGCGTGGCGCCCAGGGCCAGCGGGTGCCCGACCGTGTACAGCGCCGTCTTCAGCACCGCCGTACGGACCGCCTGACCGGCCGATCCGGCGCCGGTGACCTGGGCGCGCAGGTCGAGGTACTGGCCCGCCACCATCTCCGTGCGCATCGGCCGCCAGACGCCGTACGCCCGCACGGCCGCCGGCGACCCCTGCAGGCACTCCGCGAACGCGTCGTCGGCCCACCCGAGCGCCAGGTCGCCGGCCAGTACGGCGGCCGCGCCGCCGAACGTGCCGCAGGGCAGCTCCCGGTCACCGGTCCCGTACTGGTCGTCCATGACGACGTGCAGGGCGGGGCGCCCCCTGCGCAGGGACGATCCGTCCATCACGTCGTCGTGGATCAGCGCACAGGCCTGGATCAGCTCCAGCGCCGCCCCCGCGCCCAGGGCCCGCCCGGCCTCGGCGTCCTCGCCCCCGCAGCCCCGCATCGCCCACCACAGGAACTCAGCGCGCAGCCGCCTGCCGCCCGCCCGTGCGAAACGCACGACCCGGGCCGCGATGTCGGCCGCGAAGACGGGGTCCGTGGCCTGCGCCTCCGCCAGGCGGCGTTCCAGGATCTCGCCGAGGCACGCCTCGACGGCCGCGGGCACGTCCTCATCGACGTCGAGCGGGTCGAGCGGGTCGAGTACGCGCATGGGAACTCCCTTGGCCGGCGGCGTGACGTCTTTGGCTCACGGGTCATTCCGTACCGCCTCTGCCTCCGGATGCACGCGCATTGCGCCGAGCGGCCCCCTAACGGACTGCTCCCGGGGCGCGCGGGGTGACACTGGGGACATCGAGGACGCGTGGAGGAACCGACGATGGGCCTGCTCGAAGACGCCGAACTCGCCGGGGCGTTCGACCGCGCGGCACGCACGTACGACCGGATGACCTCCGCCAGCCCCGGCTACCACCGCCACCTGCGCCGGTCGGCGCGCCGCCTCGCCCTGCCCGCGGACGGAGCGGACCAGCACGTCCTCGACCTCGGCTGCGGCACCGGCGCGTCGACGGCCGCCCTGCTGCGCGCCGCGCCGCGCGCGTCCGTCACCGGCGTCGACGCCTCGGCCGGCATGCTGGCCCGGGCCCGGAGCAAGCGCTGGCCCGGCAGGGTGACCTTCGTCCACGCCCCCGTCGAGGGCATGGCGGAGGCGGGCGTCACCGGTCCGTACGACGCCGTCTTCGCCGCGTACCTCTTCCGGAACCTGGCCGATCCCGACGCCGGCCTCGCCGCGGTGCGCGACGTGCTGCGCCCCGGCGGCCGGCTGGCCGTCCACGAGTACGCCCTCGGCGGCCGTCCCGTCGACCGCGCGGTGTGGTCGGCGGTCATGGCCGCCGTGGTGCTGCCCTGGGGGCGGCGTCACGGCGACGAGGCGCTCTACCGCCACCTGTGGCGCAGCGTGCTCGACTTCGACACCGCCGGGGCGTTCGCCCGCCGGCTGCGCCGCGCCGGGTTCACCGGCGTGCGCACGCTGCCCCAGCCCGGCTGGCAGACCGGCATCACCCACACGTTCGTGGCGACCCGCCCCTGACCGGCCCACCGCGTACGCAGGCGCCGTCCGTCCCGGGGGTGCATCCGGATTGCGCCGAGGAGCGGAAGAGACCTTACGAGAGACCGCGCGCGAAGGAGGAGCCATGGTGGACGTCCGTCCCCTCGAGGGCCGCACGGCGGTCGTGACGGGGGCCGCGCGCGGGCTGGGCGCGGCGATCGCCCGGGAGCTGGCCGCCCGCGGGATGCGCGTCGCCCTGCTCGGACGGGACACCGACGCCCTCGACGGGGTGGCGGCCGGCCTTCCCACGCCGGCCCGCGTGTACGAGGCCGATGTCACCGACGACCGCGCCATGGAGCGGACCGCCCGCCGGATCCGGCAGGAGCTCGGCGCGCCCTCGGTGGTGGTCGCCAACGCCGGCATCGCCGAGGGAGGCCCGTTCGAGCGGTCCGACCCGCGCACCTGGCGCCGGGTCGTCGAGGTCAACCTGATCGGGAGCGCCGTCACCGCCCGCGTCTTCCTGCCCGCGCTGCTGGACACCCGGGGCTATTTCCTGCAGATCGCGTCCACCGCGGCCTTCGGCGCCGCCCCGATGATGAGCGCCTACTGCGCGTCCAAGGCCGGAGCGGAGTCCTTCGCCCGCTCGCTGCGCGCGGAACTGGCCCACCGCGGGGTGTCCGTCGGCGTCGCCTACGTCCACTGGACCGACACGAGCATGATCCGCGACGTCGAACGGTACGCGGTCCTGCGCGAGCTGCGGGCCCACATGCCGCCGCCGGCCCGGCGGATCCATCCGGTGGGCCAGGTGGCCGCGTGGATCGCCCGGGGCGTCGACCGGCGTTCCGCGTCCGTGTACGCGCCGCCGTGGCTGCGGCTCGCCCAGGCGGTCCGGCCGCTCTTCCCCATGGCGGTGACCCTCCTGTCCCGGCGGCAGCTGCCGCGGCTGCTGCGGGAGGCGCCGCTGGAGGGCACCGGCCTCCTGGGGCGGGGCGGACGCATCGAGGAGGACCACCTCGCCCGGACGGCCCGCGACGCCGGTCCGGACGGCCGGCCCTGACCGCCCGGAGGCGAACCGCATGCAGACGTTCCTCCCGTACGCGGACTTCTCCGGATCCGCCGACGTCCTGGACCCGAGGCGCCTGGGCAAGCAGCGCGTCGAGGCCCTGCAGGTCTTCCGGGGGCTGACGGTGCCGACGTACGGATGGCGCCGCCACCCCGCGGTGCGCATGTGGGCCGGGTACGAGGAAGCCCTGGTGCGCTACGGCCTGGACGTCTGCGCCGCCTGGACCGCCGAGGGCCGCTCCGACACCTGCGCCGCCACGCTGATGCGGGACTACCTGGCCTGGCGGCCGGCAGCGGAGGTACGGGAGCAGAGCCGGCTCGCCGCAGCGGGTGAACTGCCGCCCTGGCTCGGCGATCCGGCCTTCCACCGCAGCCACCAGTCCGCGCTGCTGCGCAAGGCCCCGGACCTCTACCGCCACCTCTTCCCGGGCGTGCCCGACGACCTGCCCTACCTCTGGCCGTCGTCCGACCGCGACAGCGGCTCCGAGCGGCCCTGAGCAAGAGCCTCCGGTTCCCGGCCGGCGGTCTCCTCGGGCTCCCAGCGCAGCAGGTCCCCCGGCTGGCACTCGAGCACCTCGCAGAGCGCGGCGAGCGTCGTGAAGCGCACCGCCTTGGCGCGGCCGTTCTTGAGCACCGCCAGGTTGGCGGGCGTGATCCCCACGCGGTCCGCGAGCTCGCCCACGGACATCTTCCTGCGGGCCAGCATCACGTCGATGTCCACGGCGATCGGCATCAGATCACCTCGTCCAACTCGGCCCGCATCCGCGTCGCTTCGACGTCGCGCGCGACGGCCTGGGCGAGCAGCATCCGCAGGACGAGCACGATGAGCGCGACGCCGAGGACGGCCACGCCCACCCCGCCCATGATGAGGGTGACGCCCGGGTCCTCCCGCTGGCCGGGGGCGTTGACGGCCGTCACCGCGAACCACAGGAGGGCGGCCGACACGATCGCGCCGATCATCACGTCCACGTACCGGAAGGCGGCGGGGGAGAACACGGTTCCGCGCCGCACCATCGCCACCAGCTGCCATACGCAGACCACGGCGACCTGCGCCGTCACCATGCCCAGCATCGTGAGCACGCGCAGCGGGGTCAGCGGGAGCGACCCGTCCTCCGGATCGGTGGCCAGCGCCCACACCATCAACACCTGTACGAACACGGTGCCGGCGAGCACCACCACCAGCACGGCGCGCAGCGCACGCACGGTCCACATCCCCATGACCCATCCTTCCATCGAGCAGCGATGGAAATCTATCGAATCTCGATAGGTGGAGCAAGGGGTGGCCGTCCGTCCGTCCCTCGGCGAGCCGGGCGAGCCGGGCGGGCCGCTGGTCCCGGCCCGGGCCGGTCAGGCCGGACGCCGCTTCTCCAGCAGGGGGCGCAGCTCGGCATGGGCCCAACCGCCGAGCCGGGTGGGCGTGGTGGTGACGGGGGTGCGGGGCTGTTCCGGCACCAGGCCGCGCGATCCGGCGGCCATCCCGACCACCGCCTCGACCGCCGAGGGCGGCAGCCCGGCCGCGCGCAGAGCCTCCCGTACGGTCTCGTCGCCGACGCTCTCGAGCCGCACCGTGCGCCCGAGCGCGGTGGTGAGGATCCGCGTGACCTGCCTGAAGGTGAGGTCCTCCGGCCCGTGCACCGCCTGCACGACCCGCCCCCGCCAGGTGTCGCAGAGCAGCCGGGCCGCGGCGACGTCCCCCACATCGCGCGGATCGACCCACGGCATCGGGTGGTCGGGGTCGAACGCCGTGGCCAGGACGCCGCGGGAGAGCCCGTCGAGGTCGAGCAGCAGGTTGGTGAAGAAGTACGCGCACCGCAGGTGCACCACGTCCGCCCCGGTGGCGTCGAGTTCCTCCTCGATCCCGGCCAGGGCGTCGATGTGGCCGACCCCGTGCCGTTTCTCCGCCCCGATGCTGCTCAGCAGCACCACGCGCTCGACGTCGCCGGCCCGGGCGGCCGACACCAACGGCGCCGCCGTCGACAGCGAGACGTCGATCGGGTCCGCCGTCGTGTGCGGGGTGGGATCCACCCAGAAGACGGTCCGCGCCCCCGCCAGCGCCGTCCGGACGAACCCGGCGTCGGTCAGGTCCCCCCGGTGCACGTCGACCTGCGCGCGGGTGTGCTCGTCCAGGCGGGCCGGCTCGCGTACCAGGACACGGGGTCGGGCGCCGGCTTGGAGCAGGAGCCGTACCGCGCGCGATCCGACGTGTCCGGTCGGTGTGGTGACGACGATGGTCATCGAGCCGTCCTTTCCACGGACTTCGCCCGCGCGCGCGGACGTCCGCACGCGCTCCGGCCGTGCGCCTACCCCTGGGCGGTGGGGGCAATCCACCGGGCTCAGGGCGGCTCGTCAGCCGCACTCCCCGACGTGCCGTCACCCTCTGTGTTTACGCGCCGCCACATCGGTAACAAGATGTAGTGAAAGACCATCATCAACCGACGGAGGGAAGGAACATGAACCTCATCGCAGTGCTGATCCTTGTCGCGGTGCTGGCAGTTGTCGGTCTGCTCATCGCCGCCCCCGGCGCACCGGCCCGGCGCAACCCCTTCCCGGGGCGCCGGCGACGAGCCGGCCATCGCCGCCCGGCCACGGCCCGGTCCCACCGCGTTCCGCATCAGCGGGGCGTCCAGCACCATGCGCGCTGACACGGGCCGGGGCGGACGGCGGGCCCGGCGCGCCCCGCGCGGGTCCCGCCCTGGCGCCACCGCGCCCCTGGGCACCGCTCACAGGGACGTCTCGCACTCGCCCTGATGCGCATGTGCGCGCCCGTCCCCCATGCGTACGGGATCCTGCCGGGCGGTACACAGCCGCCGTCCTTCGGGCGGCTCGCGAACACCGTCGCCACGCTGCCGCCGCTCCTGATCACCGGAGTGAGCCCCTTCCAGGCGCCGCGGGTTCCGGCGCTGTAGCGCCCGGTGCCCTGCCAGCCCCCCAGTCACCGCTGCCGACGCCCGCCGTCGGGAGGGGCAGCGACACCGCGATCTCCGCCGGCCCGAGGCGGCTCCCGGCGCCCCGCGCCAGGTCGGCGACGAAGAGGACGGTCGCCCCGACCCGGGCGTACCGGCCGCTCGCCGCACAGGAGCCGAGCGCGGCCGGCATCACGTCGGCGGGCTTGAGGTCGGGTGCACGATCCCCGCCGCGTGGGCCGCGTCGAGCGCCGTGAGCAGGGCGACCGAGTCGGCCCGATGATCCTGCCCGGCTGCCCCTGCGCTGCCAACGTCCCCCGCCTTCCGCCCCGTTGACCACCCGTCCCGGCATGCGAACCGCCGACCGGAGCCTACGGATCCCCCCGCCGGGGATCAATGACCACCCGACCGCCGCCGGAGCCGGCACCTCGGATCCGCCGGCGCGGGCGCGGGGACGCTGCGCGCGCCGTCGCCCGGCCTCCGCCGTGACTCCGGTATCACCGTGAACCACGGGCGCGGGCACGGACCGGTGCACCGCGGACGCTACGTGGGAGGCAGTCGATGGAAGCGGACAGGCATCCGGGGCTCGAAGCGGCGAAGGCGGCGATCGCCGCGCTGCCCCGGGAGTGGACGGCGGTGTCGGAGCGGGCGGCGGGCGGCCTGTGGCGGCTGCCGCGGGCGGCGGACGCCGTGGAGCACGCGCTGCGCGAGGGCGGCGAGGAGCTGCGGGAGCGCGGCTGGGTGATGGTGCGCGCCCGGGGGGCGCAGGAGATCGGCTCGGGGCGGGACTGGACGCGCGAGATCGCCGTGTGGCTCGCCAGGGGAGGGGCGACCTGGCGGGAGTCGGCCCGTGTGACGGGCGACGTCGCCTGGCGGGCGCGCGGCGACGGAGTGAGCGCCCTGCTCTTCCTGGACCAGGCGTACGTGACCTCGCTGGACCCGGACACGGAATTCGGACGGGCCCTGTGGCACGCCTTCCTGACCACGCTGCGGTACGACTTCCGCTGCATGGCCGTGGAGGCGTTCTTCGACGCCCTCCCCGCCGGCCGCGGATCCGTGGACCCGTACACCGACGCCCTGCGCGCCTTCGCCCTGCTCGGACGGTCGCGGACCGAAGGACTGGAGCTGATGGAGGCGGTCCTGGCCCGGGCGGGGGACGAGGACAAGGTGGTGCACGCACTGCTGCACGGCCTGTGGCTCGGGGAGAACCTGCCCGGGCAGGCGTCGCTGATGCTGGACCTGCTGGGGGCCTCCGCCTTCGAGGGCGGGACCCTGGGACCGGAGGCGCTGTTCCGCAAGGCCGGGGCGCTCAGACGGCTCAAGCGGTACGAGTCCGCCCTGGCGGCCGTGCAGAGCGCGATCGACGGCCTCGACCCGGGCGAGGTCGTCGTACACGCGGACTGCGTGCGCGAGCGGTCCCTGATCCTGGCCGAGCGCAGCCTGCACGCGGTCGCGGGCGGCCGTGTCGAGTGGGGCGCCGGGGACGGGCAGGTCGGGGGAGGGTAGGACGCTCACGGCCGCGCGGGGCGCGGGCTCCGCGGTCAGAAGGCGTACCGGATCCGGAGCCACGGCGCGTGCGCGGCCACGAGGGCGCGCATCGTTTCGACGGCCTGCGCCTTCACGCCGTTGCGGTAGCGGACGTTCCAGCTGCCGTTCTCGGAACGCTTCGGCTGCTGGAGGTCGGGCCTCCACAGGACGTCCTCCGCGCGCGGGTGCCAGCCGAGGTTGAGGTCGTGGAGCGCCTGGTTGTGCGTCAGCATGATCACTTCGGCGGCCGCCTGGGCCTTCACCCGGTCGGGCAGGACGTCGTCCATGTGCCGCAGCAGGAGGCTCCAGTCCCGTTCCCAGCCGGGGCGCACGACGACCGGCGAGAGGTTGAAGTGGACCTCGTACCCCGCTTCCAGGAAGTCCCCCGCGGCGGCGATGCGGCTCTCCACCGGGCTGGTACGGATGTCCAGCAGCTTGGAGTCCTCCTGCGGCATGATGGAGAACCGCACCCGGGTGCGTCCTCGCGGGTCCAGCAGCAGGAGGTCGGGGTTGACGAACTTGGTGGCGAAGGAGGCCTTGGCTGCGGGCCAGCGGGCGAAGGCGCGCACCAGGTCGGCGACGTTGTCGCTGACCAGGGCGTCGACGGAGCAGTCGCTGTTCTCCCCGATGTCGTAGACCCATGCGGCCGGGTCGCACTGGTTCGCCGCTGTCTTGGGGCCGAGGCGGGCGAGGTGCCGCGAGAGGTGGGCGATGATGCGCTCGATGTTGGTGAAGACGGTGATCGGGTTGGCGTAGCCCTTGCGGCGCGGGACGTAGCAGTAGGCACACGCCATGGCGCAGCCGTTGGCGGGGCCCGGGGCGATCCAGTCCGCGGAGCGTCCGTTGGGCCGGGTGGTGAGCGTCTTCTTCTCGCCCAGGACCAGTACCTCGCTCTTGACCCGGACCCAGCGGTCGATGTTCCCCTCGTTGCCGTGGAGGGCCGGGATCCCCCAGTGGGAGTCCACGGCGACGACTTCGGCCTCGGGGAAGCGGGCGATGATCTGCCGGCCGCGCGGGGAGGCCGCTGCCGCCGGCTCGGCGTGGATCGCCCGTACGGACAGCAGCCGGCGTGCGGCCGGGGAGTCGCGGAACAGCGGCCCGGCGCCGGCGGGACGGGGCTCCTGGCCCGTGTCGAGGTCCGCCAGACCGAACAGGGCGTCCGCGGAGTCGTCCTCCGGCCGGCCAGGGTGCGGCTGGGCTCCCATGTGCGCCTCCTGCGGATCTTCGCGGCTCGCCTCGCCGGGGGCGCCGCCCCGGGGGTGGTCGGGTCTTCCGGGTGGTCCTTCCACTCTAGGCGAGCCGCAGGACACCCCGTCGCGGCCGGATGGGCCACGCCGTCCCGGGTGCGGGAGCGAGCCCCGTACCCGCTCGGATGGTCCGGCCCGCCGAAGGGACGGCTCCTGACAGCGGCCGGGAGATCCCACCGGATGGCGCAGTATGGCGCCGCCGAGCCGGGGCATACGCGGGCAGCCGCCGTGTCGACCAGGAGGACCACCATGCCCGCCGTCTCCGCCCATGCCGCCGTCCACGCGATGGACGCCGGGGGTCGTGTGGCCCTCCAAGCGCACCTCTTCTACGACCTCGTCGATCCGTACGCGGTGCGGGTGCAGTTCCTCGACCGGGACACCGCCCTGGCGTGCTGGTACTTCGACCGGCAGATGCTGGCCGAGGGCATGCACCGCCGGGTCGGGGAGGGGGACGTCGCCTTCCGGCCGCGGCGGACGGCGTACGGCCACGAGGTGCACGTGGAGCTGCGCGACCACTCGGCGCCCGGACGGGCAGTGGTGATCACCATGGACGCGGCCGACCTCGCCGACTTCCTGGACCGGACGTACGCGCTGGCCCCGCCGGGGTACGAGGCCGTGGACCTCGACGGCTCCCTGCGGGACCTGCTGGCCTGGTGAAGGACGCGACGACGGCCACGCCCGCCACCCCCGGTCGCGCACGCGGGCTCGTACCGGCCCCGGGTACAAGCGGACGTGAGACCCGCACCCCTACCGCAGTACCGCCGCCAGCAGATCGGTGCCCAGCGCCGTCACGTCCGGCACGTTGAGGCTGTACCGCACGTACCGTCCCTCCCGCCGGGCCACGAGGAGCCCCGCACGCCGCAGCAGGGCCAGGTGCCGGGACACCTCCGGGGGCGTCAGATCCCAGGCGTGGGCCAGTTCGCCGTTGGTGTGCGTGCCGCGGGCCAGGGTCCGGAGCAGCCGCAGCCGCGCCGGGTGGGCGAGGGCCTCCAGACGCAGGGCGACCGTGTCCAGCGGGACCGGATCCGACGGGTCCGGCTCGGCCACCGGGTACTGCACCACCGGCTGCCACCCGGGCGCGTGGACCATCGCCAAGTGCGGCCGGCCGAAGACGCTCGGGATGAAGGTGACGCCGGTGCCACGGGCGGTCGTCGCCTTGTCCAGCAGCTTGTCCACGAGGATGCCGTCGCCGTCCGGAGCCAGGGCGACCGCGCCGGACACCGAGGCGAGGGCCGCCCCGAGGCCCTGGCGTTGCAGCAGGTCGTTCTTCAGACGCAGGTCCGTGGCCAGCTGGACGGCGGCGTCGGCCCAGGCCGCGTCGAAGAAGGCTTCGGCGCACGCCTCCAGGGTGTCGCGGACGCGCGCCCGTACCGCCTTCGGGTCCGCCAGCAGCCGCTCCGCGAAGGCTTCCTGGCGCGCACCCCGGGCCTGCGCCAGGTCCAGGGCCAGGTCACGCGTGGCCGCGTCGGTGAGGGGCGACGGGGAGGCGAAGTGGATCCGGTTGCCGCACGTGGTGACCAGGGCGGCGGACGCGTACCTCTCGTCGTCGATCCGGTCCACGTCGTCCAGTTCCTCCCCGAGGGTCGGCCGGGGCCGGGCCGGCAGCATGAAGTCGGCCTGGGACGTACGCCAGAGGAATTCCGCCTCCCGCAACCGCTCGGCCAGCCCCGGCCGCAGCCCGGCCCACACATCGGCGGCCCATGCGGCGAACTGCGGATGGTGCTCCGGCTCGGCCAGCACGTGCAGCATCGCGGTCAGCTCGGCCAGCGGGGAGGCGGCGAACCGCAGCCCCTCGGACGGCATGCCGCGGATGTCGATCCTCAGCGTCATCCGTACATCATCACCGCCCCGGCGGGCGGCCCCGACACCACTTGACGATCGCCGTCAAACGACGTGCCCGGACCGGGCGGGTGGAGCCACCGTTCACGCCATGGCAGTCACGAGCACCACCCCCACCCCCCGGGTCGGGGCCCGGGCCCGCACCCTCCTGCGCGCCTGCGGCGGCCCCCGTTATGCCGTCGCCCTGGCCGTCGACGCCCTCGGTACCGGCCTGCTGAGGCCCTTCCTCCTCCTGTACGGGGTGACGGTGCTGCACCTGTCCGCGTCGGCCACCGGCCTCGCCATGACGGCCGGAATCGTCATCGGCCTGCTGTGCATGCCCGCCGTCGGGAAGTGGCTGGACCGCGGGGCCCGCAGCACCGTCGTCGCCGCGTCGATGCTGATACGCGTGGTGGGGGTGGCGGTGCTGGTGGCGACCCCCGCGGGGCACGTGTGGCCGTTCGCGGCCGCGGCCCTCCTCCTCGGCATCGGCAACCAGGCCTGGCCGGCCGCCCACGCGGCCCTCGTCGCCACCCTCGCCCACGGGCGGGAGCGCGACACGGCCCTCGCGGCGGGACGCGCCCTGCGCAACGCCGGGCTGGGGGCGGGGGCGCTCGTCGCCATGGCCTGCCTGGCGGGCGGGGCCTCGGCCCTCCAAGCGCTGGCGGGTGTCACGGGAGTGGCGTACCTGGCGGCCGCCGGCTTGGCGTGGTCGGTCCGGGTGCGCGCGGGGCGGGAGACGACCCTGCCCGCCACACCGGCGGGGCGGGAGGAGCCCTCGCCCCGGATGCGCGTCCTGCTGGCCGCCAACGTCGTCTACGTCTTCTGCCTCAACGTCCCCGAGATCGCGCTCCCGCTGGTCCTGCTGACCCAGCTGCACGCCTCACCGGCATGGTCGGCGGCGATCTTCGTGGCCAACACGGTGCTGGTGGTCACCCTCCAGGTCCCCCTCACCCTGCTGATGTCCCGCTACGCCCGGCGCACCGCGCTGACCACCGCCGGTGTCGTCCTCACGGCGTCGTACGCCGGCTTCCTGGCGGTGACGTCCCTGGGAGCCGGGGAGGGGCGCGGATGGGCCGCCCCCGCGGTCGCCGCCGTCTCGGTGGTCTGCACCCTCGGCGAGATCATCTACGCCGGAAGCGCCACCGCCCTCGTGACGGCCCTCGCCCCGGCCCGCGTCCTGGGCAGCACCCTCGCCCGCTTCGAACTCTCCACCGGCTTCGGCCTCGCCGTCTCCCCGGCCGCCATCACCGCCCTCGCCCCCCACGGCCCGGCCGCCCTCTGGGGCACCCTGGCCGCGGCGACCCTGCTGTCCGCCTCCGCCGTCGCCGCCGAAGCCGAACCCCGCCGGCCCCGCCCCGAGCCGCGCGCCGGACACGGCCCCGTGCCCGCGGTGCCCGCGCCGGATAAGGTGCCCCGGACACAGGGATGAGGGGGATCGCGTTGGAGCGGCGGAAGGTCATCGGCATCGGGCTGGGGGCGGGGCTCGCGGTCCTGCCCGCCTGGTGGGCGCTGCGCGAGGTGGCGCAGGAGGCCGGGGGAGACTGGCACACCGACACCGCACCGCTGGAGCAGGCGTTCCCGCTGCTCGGCCCGCTCACCGACGCCAAGTGGGTGAGCAGCCGGGACAACGACCGGGGCCTGCCGTCACCGGAGCTGGTGATCTCGGGCTTCGCCCGGCTGGCGGCGGGGAAGCTCGCAGAACTGACGGCGGCCCACGCCTTCGTCGCCGAGGGGCCGGCCGACGACTTCTCCTCGTGGTTCGAGAAGGCGCTCCGGGGCGAAGGGCCGCAGGACCCCGACTGGGTCCGGTCGCACGAGCTCGACCGCGTCGGCAGCGGCCACTCCACCCACCTGTGGTTCGACCGCCGCAGTGACACCGTCCGCTTCCGGGCCCTCAACCCGTACGGCTGACAGGGGCTCGGGAAGTCCGGCGCGCGCCGACGCGCCCGTACGGCCCCCGCCGTGGCCGGCGGGGGCCGTACGGAGCGGTCCGGCGGGTCAGCCCAGCCACGGCCGCCAGACGGGCTCGTTCCGCTCGACCCACCTCTTCGCCGCCTGCTGCGGTGAGAGCTTCTCCTCGGCGATCATCAGGGCCACCTCGTTCTGCTCCGCCGTGGTCCAGCGGAACTTCCTCAGGAAGGCCGCCGCCTTGCCGCCGGACTCGGCGAAGCGCGTGTTCAGGTACTTCTGCAGCGGGGTGTGCGGGTAGGCGCAGGCCACCTTCTCCGGGACGTCCGCGCAGCCCTCCTGGTACTCGGGGAGCTTCACCTCGGTCATCGGGACGCGCTCGAAGAGCCACTGCGGCTTGTACCAGTACGTCAGGAAGGGCTTGCCCTCCTTGGCGAACTGCTTGATCTGGGTGATCTGGGCCGCCTCGGAGCCGGCGAAGACGACCTCGAAGTCGAGGCCCAGGTTCTTCACCAGCGCCTTGTCGTTCGTGACGTAGGACGGGGAGCCGTCCATCAGCTGGCCCTTGCCGCGGCTCTCGGCGGTGCGCAGCTGGTCGGCGTACTTGTCGAGGTTCTTCCAGTCGGTGACGTCCGGGTGGGCCTCGGCGAAGTACGTGGGGACGAACCAGCCGATGTGGCCGGTCACCCCCAGATCGCCGCCCCGGGTGATCGTCTTCTTGCCCTCGACGTACCGCTTCTCCTGTTCGGGGTGGCCCCAGTCCTCCAGGATCGCGTCCACCCGTCCCTGGCTGAGCGCGTCCCAGGCGGGGACCTCGTCGACCTGCACGGTGTCCACGCGGTAGCCCAGCTCGTGTTCCAGGAGGTAGGCGGCCACGGCCGTGTTCGCCTGGGCGCCCACCCAGGACTGGACGGAGAGGGTGACGGTCTTCGAGTCCTGCGCGGCGGCGTACGGAGAGGCCTGCCGGGTCATGTCGGCCGCTCCGCAGCCGGTGACCACGGCGAGTCCCGTCGCGGCGGCGAGCAGGGCCGCCGCGCCGCGGCGTCCGCGTCTGCCGTTGAAAGGGTGGTTGCGCATCTCAGGCCTCCTTCGCGGGCTGGGTGACGCGGTCGAGCAGCAGCCCGAGGCACACGATCGCGGCGCCGGCCACGAGGCCGGTGGCCAGGTCGCCCTGCGCCAGGCCGAGGACGACGTCGTAGCCGAGCGCGCCTCCGCCGACCAGGCCGCCGATGATGACGACGGCGAGGACCAGGACCACGGCCTGGTTGACGGCGAGCAGCAACGCCGGCCGGGCGAGCGGCAGCCGGACCTGCCACAGCTGCTGTCGGCGGGTCGCGCCCAGTGAGCGGGCGGATTCGAGCGCCGCCGGATCCACCTCGCGCAGGCCCTGCACGGTGATGCGGACGACCGCCGGCAGCGCGTACACGACCGCGGCGGCCGCGGCCGGTGCCCGCCCGACCCCGAACAGCGCGACCACGGGGATGAGGTAGACGAACTGCGGCAGCGTCTGGCAGACGTCGAGCACGGGGCGCAGCAGACGCTGCGCGCGGGCGCTGCCGGCGACGCCCACCGAGATAGCGAAACCGGTCACCAGGGTGACGGCGACGGCGGCGAGGACCTGCGACAGCGTGTCGAGGGAGGCTTCCCACACGCCGAGCACGCCGACGCCGGCGAGGGCGAGCACGGCCGTCAGGGCGCTGCGCCAGGTGCCGACGAGCAGGGCCAGCGCCGCGGCGAGCAGCAGGAGCAGCCACCAGGGCGCGGCCTGGAGTCCGCCGCGCAGGGGATCGAGGACCCACCCGGTGAACCGGGCGGCCCAGTCGGCGCTGCCCCCGACGACGGGCACGCCGGAGTAGAGGTGGGCGGTCATCCAGGCGACCGCCCGGTTCACGGGTTCGGCGATGGACACCGTCCAGGACGCCGGCCACAGCGACGTGCCAGCGATCCGGCCGGCCACGCCGACGGCCACCGCCGCCAGGACGGTGAGCAGCCACCCGTACCAGCCGTCGAACACCTTGAGCAGGAGCTGCCGCGCGCCGCGCGCGGGGGTGTCGTCCGCGCCCATGCGGTGGCCGGCCGCCTCGGCGGTGCGGTCGAGGATCACGGCGAGCAGCACGATCGGGATGCCGGCGGCCAGGGCGGCGCCGACGTCGACGGAGGCGAGCGCCTGGTAGACGCGGTCGCCGAGGCCGCCCGCGCCGATGACGGAGGCGATCACGGCCATCGACAGGCCGGTCATGACGGCCTGGTTGACGCCCAGGAGGAGCTGCCGGCGTGCGAGCGGAAGCCGGGCGGTCAGCAGCCGCTGGCGCCCGGTGGCGCCGAGCGAGGCGGCGGCCTCCAACACCCCCGCGTCGGCCTCGCGCAGACCGAGCGCGGTGAGGCGCGCCATCGGCGGGGCGGCGTACACCACCGTGGCCAGCACGGCGGCCGGTACGCCGATGCCGAAGACCAGCACCATCGGCAGCAGGTACGCGAACGCCGGGAGGATCTGCATGGTGTCGAGCAGGGGACGCAGGAAGCGGTCGGCGCGCGCCGAGAGCCCGGCGGCGAGTCCGAGCAGCCCGCCGACGGCGACGGAGGCGGCGACGGCCACGACCATCAGCGCAAGGGTCTGCATGGTCGGCACCCACATGCCGAGCAGCCCGCACGCGGCGAGGGCGGCGGCACAGGTCAGGGCGAGCCGCAGGCCCGCCAGGCGCCAGGCCACCAGGGCGGCCAGCGCGGTGACGCCGGTCCAGCCCGCGGCGAGCAGGACGACGTAGACGGCCCGGACCGACACCACCACGGCGTTGCTGACGTGCCCGAAGAAGTACAGGAACAGCGGGTGGCTGTCCCGGTGGTCGATGATCCAGTCGCCGGCCCGGCCGAGCGGCCCCGACAGGTCCACGGCCAGGGCGGCGGGCCAGCTGCCGGACGCCGGGAAGGCGACGGCGAGCGGCACCAGCACGGCGGCGGCGACGGCGAGGGGCAGGAGCAGTCCGCGGACCAGGGGGCGTCCGAGGAGGGACGGGCCGCCGCGCGGGCGGACCGGCGCTCCCTTCCCGGCCGCCGTGCGCGCCGCCGCGGGGCGGCCGGCGGTGGCGCGCTCCGCGCCGCCCGGGCGGCCGGACGACTGCGGGCCGCCCGGTCTGGAGGGTTCGCGTGCGGGGGCCGTGGCCGCGGTCATGCGCACCACCCCCCGGTGACGGGGGCGGGGACAGCGGGTCGGAGGGTGCCGGTCATGCCGCCGCCTCCCGCCCGGTGGCGGCCGGGAGCCCGGCCACCACCGCGAGGAGTGCCGCCTCGTCGACCACGCCCAGGCAGCGGCCGCGGTCGACGACCCGGACCGGACCGCCGCTGCGGACGACGGCCTCGATGGCGTCGGCCACCGTGGTGGCGGGGGTCAGCGCGGGGCCCTGCGCGGCCGCGTCGCCGGAGGCGGGGCGCATCGCACTGCGTACGGTGAGGACCTGCTCGCGCGGAACGTCGCGGACGAAGTCCCGTACGTACTCGTCGGCCGGCGAGCCGACGATCTCCTCGGGCGTGCCGAGCTGCACGATGCGGCCGTCCCGCATCAGCGCGATGCGGTCGCCCAGGCGCAGGGCCTCGGCCAGGTCGTGGGTGATGAAGACCATGGTGCGGCCCTCCTCGTGGTGCAGGCGGGCCACCTCCTCCTGCATCTCGCGCCGGATGAGCGGATCGAGCGCGCTGAACGGCTCGTCGAACAGGAGCACTTCGGGGTCGGCGGCGAGGGCCCGGGCGAGCCCGACGCGCTGCTGCTGGCCGCCCGAGAGCTGTCCGGGGCGGCGCTCCTCGAGGCCGGCGAGGCCGACCTTCTCGACCACCTCGGCGGCCTTCCCGCGGCGTTCGGCGCGGCCCACGCCCTGGATCTCCAGGCCGTAGGCGACGTTGTCCAGGACGCTGCGGTGCGGGAGCAGGCCGAAGTGCTGGAAGACCATGGCGGCCCGGTGGCGGCGCAGTTCGCGCAGCCGGCCGGCGTCCATCGCGAGGACGTCCTCGCCGTCGAGGGCGAGGGTCCCGGCCGTGGGCTCGATCAGCCGCGTGAGGCACCGTACGAGGGTGGACTTGCCCGAGCCGGACAGGCCCATCACGACGAAGACCTCGCCCTTGCGGACGTCGAACGTGACGTCGCGGACGGCCGCCGTGCAGCCGGTCCGTTCGCGCAGCTCCGCCGCGGGCAGCCCGGCATGGTCGGAACCGGGGACCTTCGCGGCCGCCCCCTTGGGGCCGAAGACCTTCCAGAGGCCGTCGACGGAGAAGACCGGGGCTTCGGTGGTGACGGCGCTCATCGGGCACCGCCGTCCAGGGACAGCAGTTCGGCGGCCTTCTCGCCCACCATGAGGACCCCGATCATCGGGTTCACGGCGGTCATCGTCGGGAAGACGGAGGCGTCCGCGATCCGGATGCCGTCGAGTCCCCGCACCCTGAGGTCGGGCCCCACGACCGCGGTGGGGTCTTCGGCGGCGCCCATCTTGCAGGTGCCCGCCGGATGGTAGACGGTGTGGGCGACGGAGCGGGCGTACGCGCTCAGCTCCTCGTCGCTCGTGATCTCCGGCCCCGGACAGACCTCCCGCTTCAGCCACCCGGACAGCGGCTCGGTCGCGGCGATCTCGCGGGCGAGCTTGATGCCGTCCACGAGGGTACGTCCGTCGTAGTCCTCTTCGTCCGTGAAGTAGCGGAAGTCCAGCGCGGGTTTGACCTCGGGGTCCGCGCTGGTCAGGTAGAGGCGGCCGCGGCTGCGGGGCTTGGGGATGTTGGGCGTCATCGACACCCCGTGCGCGGGGCGTTCGTAGCCGATGCGCTCCGGGTTGTCGGTGAAGGGCACCTGGTAGAAGTGGAACATGAGGTCGGGGCCCTGCGACTGCGGGTCGCGCCGGACGAAGAGCCCGGCGTCGCTGTCCATCGCCGAGTTCTCCGGGATCGGACCGTCGGTCTCCCAGACGATCACCGACTCCGGGTGGTCGAGCAGGTTCTCGCCCACCCCGGGCAGATCGTGCAGCGCGGGGATGCCGAGGGCCTCCAGGTCGGCGCGCGGGCCTATGCCGGAGTGCAGCAGCAGGCGCGGGGTGTCGACGGCGCCCGCGCAGACCACCACCTCACGGCGTGCGGTGATCAGCGACCGGGTGCCGTCCTGCGACCGCACGTGCACCCCGCGCACCCGGGCACCGTCGAGTTCGAGGCGGTACGCCCAGGTCTCCAGGAAGAGGCGGAGGTTGGGCCGGTCGTCCATCACGGGGTGGAGATAGGCCACCGAGGCGGAGGAACGCTTGTTGTCCTCCGGGTGGTAGGCGAGGTCGAAGAAGCCGGCTCCCTCGTGGAAGGGCTTGCGGTTGAAGCCTTCGACGAGCGGGACGCCGAGGGCCGCGCGCGCGGAGTCGACGAAGTCGCGGGCGATGGCGTTGCGGTCCTTCTCCGCCACCGGGACGATGTGGTTGAGGAGCTTGTCGAAGTACGGCTCCATGGCGGCGGAGTGCCAGCCCTCGGCACCTGCCTGCGACCACTCGTCCCAGTCGGAGGGCAGCGGCTTGAAGGCGATGAGGGTGTTGTGCGAGGAGCAGCCGCCGAGCACGCGGGCGCGGCTGTGCCGGATGTGGGAGTTGCCGCGCGGCTGCTCGGTGGTGGGGTAGTCGTAGTCCAGTTCACCGCCGAGCAGGCCCATCCAGCGGCGCAGGGTGAGGACCTCGGGCCGGTCGACGTCGCTGGGGCCGCCCTCGATCACGGCGACGGTGGTGCCGGGGTCCTCGGTCAGACGGGAGGCGATGACGGAGCCGGCGGTCCCGCCGCCGACGACGACGTAGTCGTACTCGTGCACGGGGATGTCCGCGTTCGCGTTCGTATGGATGGTTCTCCTCCTCCTTCAGCCCGCGAACCAGCGCACGGGGCGCGGAGCGAGGTTCTGGTACACGTGCTTGGTCTCGCGGTACTCGGCCAAGCCCGCCGGGCCCAGCTCGCGTCCGGTGCCGGACTTCCCGAAGCCGCCCCACTCCGCCTGCGGCAGGTAGGGGTGGAAGTCGTTGATCCAGACCGTGCCGTGGCGCAGCCGGCCCGCCACCCGGCGCGCCCGGCCCTGGTCGGCGGTCCACACCGCGCCGGCGAGCCCGTATTCGGTGTCGTTGGCGAGCGCGACGGCCTCGTCTTCGGTACGGAAGGTCTCGACGGTCAGCACCGGCCCGAAGACCTCCTCCCGCACGACCCGCATCGACCGGTGGCACCCGTCCAGGACGGTCGGGCGGTAGAAGTAGCCGGGCCCGTCCGGGCGGGAGCCGCCGGAGCGCAGCACCGCGCCCTCGGCGAGGGCCGATTCCACGTACTCCTGCGTCCGCGCCAGCTGGGCCGCCGAGACCAGGGGCCCGCACTCGACGCCCGGGTCGGTGCCGCGGCCGAGGCGGATCCGGTCGGCGCGGCGGGCGAGCTCGGCGACGAAGCGCTCGGCCACGCCCTCCTCGACGATGAGCCGGGAGCCGGCGGAGCAGACCTGGCCACTGTGCATGAAGGCGGCGTTGAGGGCCTGGTCGACGGCGGTGTCGAAGCCTTCGGCGGTGGCACAGGCGTCGGCGAAGACCACGTTCGGGTTCTTGCCGCCGAGTTCCAGGGCGACCTTCTTGACGGAGTCGGCAGCCGCGCGCATGACCTTCGTACCGCTGGCGAGGCCGCCGGTGAAGGAGACGAGGTCGACATCGGGATGGGCCGACAGGCGGGCGCCGACGGGATCACCGGCGCCCGTCACCAGATTGGCGACACCGGCCGGCAGACCGGCCTCCGCCAGCAGGCGGATGAGCTCCACCGTGGACAGCGGGGTGATCTCGCTCGGCTTGAGGACGAAGGTGTTGCCCGCCGCCAGGGCCGGGGCGATCTTCCAGCTGGCCTGGAGCAGCGGATAGTTCCACGGCGTGATCAGCGCGCACACCCCGACCGGCTCGTGGACCACGACACTGTGGATGTCGGGGGAGCCCGCGTCGACCACGCGTCCGGCGCTCTCACCGGCGACCAGGTCCGCGAAGTAGCGGAAGGCGTCGCTGACGCAGTCCACGTCCACGCGCCCCTCTTCCAGCGTCTTGCCCGCGTCCCGGCTCTCCAGCAGCGCGATGCGTTCGCGGTCGCGCTGGAGCAGCTCGGCGGTGCGGCGCAGCAGGGCGGCGCGCTCCTTCACCGGCGTCCGGGGCCACTCGCCGCCGTCGAAGGCGGCCCGGGCGGCGCCGACGGCGGCGTCGGTGTCCGCGGTGCCGCCCTCGGCGACGAGCGCGAGGACGCTCCCGTCCGCCGGGTCCAGGACCTCACGGGTGGCTCCTGAGACCGCAGACCTCCAGGTTCCGGCGATATGGATGGTTCTGTCCTCGGACACGACGCGCTGTACCTCCGCTTCCGACACCGCGGCTCGCCCGCGATGCGTTGCTTCGGCCCCCCTGCCCTGCCGCTCGTCCCACATGCCCCTTCCGTAACGGGAAGTGACGGGAGTCACGCCGCGTGACCCGTTCGGCGAGGCCGTCCGATGCGCCCGGGCGCCGGTACCGCTTGGGCGCCGGCGCGGCAGCCTCGTAGGGTCGGGGCATGATCAGCGAGTTCAGCGAACCCTTCCTCCTCGAGGCCGAACGGCACGCCGCCTGGGGCGCCGCCCAGCTCGAAGCCCTGAACGCGTTCCTGCCCGACGGGCCGTGGAGCGCCGACCTGCCGTCCTGCCTGTACCGGCAGGGCGGACTGGAGCTGCGGGCGGCCGTACTGGGCACCTACGACACGGACGAGCGGTCCTGGATGTGGGGTTGGGCCAACCCGGGCCTGCGCGGCAGCGAGGTCGTCGCCCTGACCGCGGCGATCGAGAGGTACGGGCGGGCGCACGGCATACCCGAACTGACCGCGGAGGCCGTGGACCTGTCCGGTTTCGAAGACCCGCGGCGCGCCGCCGAGATGCTCGCCTTCACCGGCATGGGGGTGGCCGAGGCGCCCGGCTACATGGGGCTTCCGGCCGGACCGGGCACCCGGGTCTACTTCCTGCCCGACGACCCCCGGGTCCCGCGCGCCGCGCTGGATCCGGTCACCCTGCCGCGGACCCTGCTCACCGGCGCCGGCCTGATCGGCCACTCGGCCCGGCACGTGGTCGGCGGCTACTTCGACCACCACGGCGTGCCCCACCGTACGGAGGGCGACCGGATCGTCGCCGGCCTGCCGGGCGGCAACGCGGCCGAGGTCGGCTTCGACGCCCTCGGCCGGATCGCGGGCGTGGAGGTCAAGGTCCTCCCCTGATCACCCGGCGGCATCTGGCCGCGGACCGTCCCCGGACGGCAGGCGCCGTCCGTACGCGGTCGGGCGGGCCGTACCGGTGTGCGGCCCGCTCACAGGCAGGCGAGCAGGGCGCCCAGGGGGGCGGGTACGCGCCCGAGGTCGACGGAGCGCGCCAGGAGGTGGCCGTAACGGATCTTGCGGCCCTTCCTGGTACCGAGGAAGCGCCGCATCTGGCGCAGCGGGTCGCGGCCCTGCTGCGCCGGCTGACGCGTGAAGGTCCGCCACGGCGCGAGCTCGCCCTCGGCCTCCACGATCGCCTCCACCCCGGCCACGCCCAGCGCGCGGATCAGTTCCTCTTCCAGGTCTTCCACACAGACGAAGACCTCCTGCCCAGGTGCGCCGGCGCGGGCGAGGGCCCGGTCGTAGAACGGCCGCTCCCGCGCGTCGCACAGCCCGGTGACGCGCAGCCCCAGCCCCGGCGGGCCCAGGAGCTCGGCGTAACGCCCGACGTTCATCGCCCCGCCCATGGAGAGGACGCAGACGCCCTCGTCGGGCAGGGCCCGGCCCAGACGCGCCGCCAGCGTCTCGACCGCGGCGAGGTCGCTGGGTCCTTTCACCAGCACCACGGTCCGGACACCCGCTGCCGCGGCCGCCTCCCTCGCCGCCGCGCCGCAACCGCCCGCCGCCCAGCCGCTGACCGCGGCCCGGAACACCCCCATGTCTGCCATGGGGCGATTCTGCTGCACCGCCCGCCGGACACGGCACGCATTTTCCCCTGGGCGTCACCTGCCGTGCCGTTGCCCCGGCAGGCGCCGGACGCAGCGTTCACCCGTGCCCGAAGCGTTCCTCCCGGCGCCCGGGACGGTCGGTCGGCGGTTCGGGCATCCAGTCGCGCGCCGGGCGGTACTCCAGCCACCGGCTCTGCCCGGCCCGCGCGGCGCAGGCGGCGGTGAGGCGGGTGAGCCCCGGGGGCTCGTCGCCGGTGCGCCACAGCAGCGACCAGGCGTACAGCGGCGTGGGGTCGACCAGCGGGACGGCGCACAGTCCGGGGACGTCCGGGAGGGGGACGTCGGCGGGCAGGAGCGAGAAGCGCCGCGGGTCTTCGGCCACCTCGGCGAGGAAGCGGGGGAGTCCCAGGTTGATGCCCGCGGCTGTGCTCCGGATGCCGAACCGGTCGGCGAACTGGTGCAGGAAGTCGAGGCGGTCCAGCGTGCCGGGTGCCCACAGCACGCTCTCGCGCAACTGATCGGGCCGCAGAGCTCGTTCGGACGCGAGCGGATGGGCGGCGCTCATGACGGCGTCGACCGGTTCGAGGCGGATGAGCCGGTGCGCCAGCCCCGCGGCCAGCGGAGGGTGGACCCGGCCGAAGGCCGCGTCGATGTCACCGTGCAGCAGTGCCTCCGTCACCGACGGCAGATCGCGGCCGTGCCCCAGCTCCAGTTCTCCGGCCTGAGCGGCGACCTGGGCCAGCGTCCGCATCGGCTGGTAGAGGTGCCCCCAGAAGTCGACGCGCAGCGGCCGACGCGTCCCGGTCACCGCGGCGACCGCCGCGTCGGCGGCGGTCACGGCGTGGCGGGCCGGCGAAAGGAAGCGCTCACCGGCCTCGGTGAGGCGGACACCGGTCCCGCCGCGCTGGAACAGCCGCGTGCCGAGCAGGGACTCCAGCCGCGCAATGCGCTTGGACAGCGCCTGCTGGGAGACGCCGAGCAGCCCGGCCGCCCGCCCGAAGTGCAGCTCTTCCGAGGCGCGCACGAAGGCACGTACCTGCGCCACGTCAAGATCCATGCCTCTCACCTTAGGCGACAACTTCCGGTTGTCGGCGTCGTGTTCCGGTTGTTGGAGCACCGGGCGGCCCCCGGTGTTGCATCTGCGGCATGCACAGACTGATTCCCACGGGGGAAACGACGCGACCGGTCGCCTTCGCCGAGGCCGCCCAGCCGCTCCCGCGGCCGGACGAGGCGCTGGTCAAGGTGGAGGCGTTCGCACCCAACCGCGGCGAGACCTTCCTCCTCGAACACCCCGCGCCGGGGTGGCTGCCCGGCAAGGACGTCGCGGGCCTCGTCGTGCAGGCCGCGGCGGACGGATCGGGCCCCGGTACCGGCACCCGCGTGGTCGGGCATCCGGCGCAGGGCGGTTGGGCCGAGTACGCGGCCGTGCCCACGCACTCGCTCGCCGTGCTCCCGGACGGCATCGACCACGTACGGGCGGCGGCCCTCCCGCTGGCCGGGATCACCGCGCTGCGCCTGCTGCGGACTGCGGGTTCGCTGGCCGGGCGGCGGGTACTGCTGACCGGCGCTTCGGGCGGAGTCGGCCACTACGTCACCGAGCTGGCCACGGGGGCCGGCGCGGAGGTGACCGCGGTGACGGCCACACCGGTGCGCGGCGAGCGGCTCGCGGACCTGGGCGCGAAGGTGGTGCACGACATCACCGACGCCGGGGGCCCGTTCGACGTCGTCCTGGAGTCCACGGGCGGCACCGCCCTGCCGGCCGCACTGTCCGCGGTCCGCCCCGGCGGCACCCTCGTCTGGTTCGGCCAGGCCAGCCGCACCCCCGTGACCCTCGACTTCTTCGACGTGCTGAACGGACCCGAGCGCGTCACGATCCAGCACTTCCACTACGCGGGCGGCCCCTACGGTCCCGACCTCGCGACCCTGGTGCGCCTGGTGGAACGAGGCCGGCTGCACCCGGAGATCGGCCGGACCGCCGACTGGACGCGGACGGCCGACACGTTGGTCGACCTGCGAGAGCGCCGCATCCGCGGCAAGGCCGTACTGCTGACCGGAGGAACCGAGCGATGAACGCCCACGAGTTCGCGGCCGCCCAGTGGACGCGCGCCACCGGCGCGGGGGTCGATCCCCACGAGTACCGGCGCGTCACCGGCGCCCTTGCGTCCGTCGACGGCTGGGGCCCGGCTCTGGTCGCCGCCGCCCGGGCCCACCTCACGCGCGCCGACCAGGCAGGATCGACGGTGTCCGCCGGTGAGCACCTGCTGATGGCGGCGCGGTGGTTCCACCTCGCCACGCTCGCGCCCCATCCGCAGGCGGCCCGGGCCGCAGCCGAAGCGGACCGGGCCCTGGGCCGGGCGCTGACCGTGCTGGAGCCCGGGGCGCGACGCGTGAGCGGCGACGGCTTCACCGGCTGGCTGCGCGGCCCGGGCGATGCTCCCGCCACGGTGGTCGTCGTCCCCGGACTGGACTCGGCCAAGGAGGAGTTCCTCGACCTGGCGTCCGCACTGCTGGCCAGGGGCCTGGCCGTGTTCGCCGTGGACGGCCCCGGACAGGGCGTCCTCGCGGACACGACGACCCTCCGGCCGGACTACGAGCAGGTCGTGGGCCGCGTCATCGACGCCCTCGGCGTCCCGCGTATCGGCCTCGTCGGCCTCAGCCTGGGCGGCTACTTCGCCGCCCGCGCCGCCGCCCTGGAGCCGCGCGTCCGCGCGGCCGCCACCGTCAGCGGCCCTTTCCGCCTCGACTGGGGGCAACTGCCCCCACCGGTACGGGACATCCTGGCCCGACGCACCGGGGGTCCCGACGCCGCCCGCGCCTTCACGGGGCACGTGGACCTCTCCGCCCTGGCACCCCGGATCGCGGCCCCCCTGCTGGTCGTGGACGGAGGGCAGGACGTCATCCCCGGCGTCACGAACGGCGAGCCCCTGGCCCGGCTGGCCCCGCACGGCACCCACCTGGCCGTCCCGCACGGCGACCACCTCCTCGGCAACGCCCGGGCCGACTGGCTGCCCCGCCTCGCCGACCACATGTCGCATGCCCTGACGGCGGCACCGGCCTGAACCACCCCGGGCCGCAGGGCGGCCGGGCACGGCGCGTCGTCGGCGTACCGCTGCTCCAGGGCGCGATCAGCCCAGTTCGGCCTGGGCCTGCTTGGCGGACGCCTCCAGCCTGTTCCAGTACTCCCGGTACCAGGCCGCGTCACCGCCGGCCATGTTGCCGTTGGCCTCCCGCATGCCGGTCCTGCCGTCTATCAGCTCGCGGACGATGTCGCAGTGGCCGGCGTGCCGGTTCGTCTCTGCCGTCATGTGCAGCATGATCCGCTGGAGCGTCGCGTCGCCGCCCTCACCCCACCACGCGACGTGCCCCATCGCATCGAGCGGCAGGGCCTCGATCGTCGCGTCGGCGTGCGCCCAGGCGCGGCGGTAGAGGCCGAGGATGTCCTCGCGTGACTCGTCGCTGGTCGCCCACATGTCCGCGTTGGGCTCGGCGTCCTGCGCGTGCCAGGGGAGGGGCTCGTCGTGCGGGCGCCCGAAGGTCGGCCCGAAGTAGCCGAACTCGACGCCCGCGAGGTGCTTGACGAGGCCGAGGAGGTTGGTGCCCGTCGGTGTCAGGGGGCGGCGGACGTCGTACTCGGACAGTCCGTCGAGCTTCCAGACGACGGCTTCGCGGGCTGCCTTGAGGTAGCGGTGCAGGTCGTCCTTGGGGTCGTTGAGCTTCATGGGGCGAGTCTCGCACCACCCGCTGACAACGGCCGTGGGTTTCCGGACGCACGGCCGACTGCCGTACGCGGTCCGCGCCGACCGGCGCGGGACGGGCCGCCACCGTCGTCCGGTGGCGGCCCGCAGCGGTCGGCGGCGCACTGGCGGGAGCGGCCGTCCGCTCCCGCATACGGCCTAGTCGCCGTGGTGGTGCCCGCGGCGGCCCCAGGACTCGGTGTCGATGACGTTGCCGCGGTTGTCGCGCAGGGTGGCGGTGTCGCGCTCGTCCCAGATCTGGTGGCGGCGGTCCTGGTAGAGGTGGTGGCGGGTGTCGCGGCCCTTGCCGGTGTGGACCTTGACGCTGGAGTGGCCGTCCAGGCGGAAGTCGTGGAAGCGGTACCGGTTGCCCTGCTTGTCGGTGAGGGTGAAGCCGTGCAGGTCGACGCTGTGGCGGCCGGTGTTCTTCACCTCGACCCACTCGCTGTTCAGCGCGCGGTTGTCGTGCCCGCGGCCGGCGTTCTCGACCTCGCCGATGACGACGGAGGAGCGCGGACCGCCGTGACCGTGTCCGTGGTGGTGGTCGTCGGCGGCGGCCGGTACCGCGGCGGCGCCGATCAGGGCGCCGAGGGCGACGAGGCCGGCGAAGGCGCGGCGGGGGGCGAGAGAAGCAGACACGAGGATGGCTCCTTCAACAGTCAGCCCGGCCCGGCCACGTGCACGCCGGGCGGGCTCTGAACGTTCCCGGCGTCCTGCCGAGGAGCCACACTCTGGACCCAATTCCTTCCAAAATCAACAAAAACAGCCCGTGTTGCCCAAGGCGGGCATTTTCGTACTATGCGCGGAATGGGGGCGCGGGCGGGTGTCCACGCCGCCCGCTGCACCGTATCGATCCGGTCACCCTGGACGGCCCTGCGGCGGACCGCTCCCGGCCGCCGTCGGGGCGGCCATCGCCGGCGGGTACACCGGAGTCGGCAGTACATCACGCAGGTGCGGGACGTGGACCTGCGCTCAGGCGGCGGCAGTCGACCGGTCCCACCCGCTGATCCGATAACCGAACGGCGTGTCCGCATCTCGATCGTCGATGTGCGGCGGCCCTGCACTTCTGACATGGTCGTTCCACGTCCATTTCGGCGCCACACAGAAGCCGTAGCGCCTCCTCCACCTTCGAATCGAAAGCGAGTGTTGTCGTGCGTCACCGCTTAGCAGCAGTCTCCGCCGCCGCCCTTCTCTGTCTCGCCGGTGCCACGGGCGTGGCGGAGGCCAAGCCCGCGAACCCGTCCTCCCCGTCCGCCATGGTCTTCAGCGTGGTCCGCGGGACCGATGCGGCAACGGGCACCGTCCTGCGGGCGACCGTCCTCAGCTGCGCCTACACGGCCGAGGGGACCCACCCCGCCCCCAGGGCCGCGTGCGACGCCCTCAACGCCACGGGCGGCGAGTTCGACCGCCTGCTGGCCGCCCCGCTTCCGGACCGCCCCTGCCCGCGGCAGTACGACCCCGTCACGGTCACGGCGGACGGCGTCTGGCGCGGCCGCCACCTCACGTGGAGCCACACCTTCCCCAACGCGTGCGAGATGTCCGCGACCCTGAACGGCAACGCGCTCTACGCGTTCTGACGCACTCGGCGCCGCTCCGGACCGGGGCGACCCGGAATCGTGCATACGCCGGCGTACGTCCGTCACGGGCGGTGCTGCCCGGCCACCGACCGGCGCGCGACGGGGAAGTCGAAGTAGGTGTCCGGGAAGAGTTCGGGCTTGTACGTGAAGTGCCACCATTCCTCGGGCAGGTTGACGAATCCCTCCGCGGCCAGCGTCGTCTTCAGCAGCTGGCGGTGCGCGCGCTGTGCTCCGCGGACGCGCGGGTCGTCGGTGTGCGACAGGGTGTCGAAGCAGTCGAAGCCCGTTCCCATGTCCACGGAGTTGTCCGGGTACCGCTCCGCTTGCGGCGCGTAGCAGGGAACGGACTCCTGCCCCGGCCTCGGCGCAGGCGCCGGCACCGCCGGAAGCGGGACGATCGTGAGGTCCATGGTGCTGCCACGGCTGTGCCCGGACCTCTCGGCGATGTAACCGTCGTCGAACAGGCGCGACTTGTCGACCCTCGGGTAGAACTCCGCCTTCCGCCGTTCGTCGGTCAGGTCCCTGGCCCACCGTACGAAGTGGTCGACGGCCCGCTGAGGCCGGTAGCAGTCGTACACCTTGAGCGAGTACCCCTGGGGCTGAAGGCGCGTCTGGACCCGGTGCAGGGCTTCGGCCGCCGGTCGCGTCAGGATGCAGACGGGCTGCCGGTAGCCGTCGATCCGCTCGCCGATGAAGTTGTGCGCCGACACGTAGCGCATCTCCTGGATGATCGTGGGATCGACGGAGCGCAGCGAGACGAACTCCCCCGGCGCCCGGGGCTCCGGCGAACGGACGGCGGCGCCGGCGCCCGGGGTCGAGGTCGCCGCGAACACGGCCGTCACCGCCGTGGTCACCGCGAGCCGCGCCATCGTGGACATGGTCATGGAGTCCTCCCTTGGCCTGAGCCGGTCTGTCGGGGATTCGGTGTCCCCGTCTTCTCGTCCGCTCCCACGGAAGGTACGCCCCGGCTCTCCGGTCCGTCCGGCGGATAGCGTGCCGGTATGACGATGACAAGCAAGCGGCGGGTCCTGTACCGGCAGGGCACGGGGTTCTGGCGGATGACGGCGAAGTGGGTTCTGGTCTTCGGGGCCCTGAGCCTGCTGGACGGCGGGTTGCTCCGAACGTGGGGCGACGCTCTCGTCTGGCCGGTGATCGGGGTCCTGCTGTGGGTGCCCTGCGGGATCGGCGTCGTCTGGTACTCGAAGAAGGACCAGAAGGTCACGCTGACGGCGTCCGAACTGCGCGTCCGGCGCAAGCGGCTGCCGATGGGGGAGGTGAACCTCCTGCACGTGGCGCGGCTGTGGTTGGAGGGGCGGTCGACCGCGGACGACCAGCCGGTGTCGGAGTGGATACGGGTCGACCGGGTGGTGTGGGTGCCGCTGAACGACGGCCGGGCCTTCGGCGTGGAGTTCCGGGATCCGGCCGCCTTCGCCAAGGTTTTCGGCGCCTTCGCGGTCGCGGCGTGCGGCGGGCCGGAGGTCGTCCGCGCGAGGGCCGCGGCGGCCACCTACCCGCAGCCGCGCCCGGTACGGGCCCGCACTGCGGGCGACGGCACCTGGGTGGATGTCCTGGACCTCTTCTGAGAGCCGGACGTCCACGCCGCCGGGCACCCCGGCCGGGGTGCCCGGCGCGGCTCAGTGGACGGAAAACCCGCCGTCGACGAAGATCGTCTGCCCGGTGACGTAACCGGATGCGCGGCCGGCCAGGAAAACCGCCGCTCCGGCGAAGTCCTCGGCCAGGCCGTTGCGCCCGACCATCGTGCGCGCCGCCAGCGCCGCCACCTTCTGCGGGTCGGACGCCAGCCGCGCGTTGAGCGGCGTCATGACGAAGCCGGGCACCAGCGCGTTGCAGGTGACGCCGTAGGGCGACCACGCCTCGGCCTGAGAGCGGGCCAGCGACTCCAGGGCCCCCTTGGAGACCCCGTAGGCGCCGCTCTGGACGAACGCCCGGTGCGCCTGCTGGGAGGTGATGTGGATGATGCGCCCGAAGCCCCGCTCGGCCATGCCGGGCCCGAACCGCTGCCCCAACAGGTAGGGCGCCTCCAGGTTCACCGCCATCGTGGCGTCCCACACCTCATCGCCCAGCTCGCCCATCGGCGGCCGCAGGTTGATTCCCGCGCTGTTGACGAGGATGTCCGGCTCCCCGAACACTTCCGCCGCCTCCTCCGCCGCCGCGCGCACCCCGTCGCGAGTGCCCAGGTCGGCGCTCACCCAAGCCGCCCGGCAGCCGTCCGCCGCCAGCTCGTCGACCGCGGCGGCCAGTTCCGGCTCCTTGCGCGCCACGACGACCACGCTCGCCCCCGCTCGCGCCAGAGCCCCGGCGATGGCCCGGCCGATGCCGGAACTGCCGCCCGTCACCAGGGCGACCCGGCCGTCCAGCGCGAACAGTTCGGAGAGGTAGCTGTGCGAGCTCATGCCCGCACCCTAGACCGCGCGGTGACGACGGGCAGCGTCCGGGGGTGAACGCACGAGGCCCCGGACGCGGGCGTTCTCATGCCCGCCCTTGCGAGTAAGAAACACATAAGGATGGAACGCATGGACGAGGGACGGCCGGGCAGAAGGCGCTTCGGAGGTTGATAACTATGGTTCCCCTGCTTCTCGTTCTTCTGCTCGCTCTGATCCTCTTCGGTGCCGGATTCGCGGTGAAGGTCCTCTGGTGGGTCGCCATCGCGGTTCTGGTCCTGTGGCTGATCGGCTTCGTCGCCCGTCCCAAGGGCGGCCGCGGCCGCTGGTACCGCTGGTAGCCGCACGGCACCTGTGGCCTGCACCCCCCGAAGGGGGGTGCAGGCCACTGTCATGCCGCCGTACCCCGGGGCGGAAATGGACCTGACGGGGTGAAAGCGGACGCGGCGGGTATCCGGGGAGTCAACCGGGGCGGTCGCCGTGACGCAGCAGGGAACCTGCTCACCTCCAGGATCGACGGCCGTCCCGGCCCCTGATACCGCAGTGGAGCCCGATCGGCGGTGACCCGGTCGACGCAACCGCCCCTGGGGCCTGACGCTCGGCATGGCAGCCGCGCCCCTCGGGTCAGGGGAGCAGGGACGCTACGCCGTCAAGGATCCGCTGCAGGCCGAAGTCGAGCGGGTCCCCGCCCCGCGGGACGAAGGCGCCCTCCGCGACCGCTGACGTGAGCGCGGGAAAGCGGTCCGCGTGGCGCTTCACGACGTCGGCCGTCAGGCGGGCCCATTCCTCGCTCTCCGCCTCGTCGTGGTCGGCCGTCTGCTGGGCGATGTTGCGGATGTGGCCCACGAGCAGCAGGAAGGTTTCATGCCGCTGGGCGGCCGACAGGCCGGTCCCGGCCAGTGCGGCCAGCGCGGTGTCCAGCCAGCCGAGTTGGTGGGGGCCCATGATCTGGCGCCGCATGCCGGTGGCCGCGAGGATCCACGGGTGGCGGCGGTACACGGCCGAGCACTGGCGCGCCCACTCGGTCAGCTGAGGGCGCCAGCCGCCGGGAATGTCCGCTACGGGGACCGGCGGGCCGATCGCGAGGTCGACCATCAGATCGACGAGTTCGGCCTTGCCGGGGACGTACCGGTAGAGGGCCATCGCGGTGACGTCGAATTCCTTGGCGATCCGCGCCAGCGAGACCGCGTCCAGACCCTCCTCGTCGGCGATCCGGATCGCGGCCCCGGCGATCCGGTCCGCGGTCAGTGAAGGCTTCGGCCCGCGGCTCGGCTGTCCCTGTTCGCCCCACAGCAGCGCGAAGCTCGCCTTCGCGCCCCCCTGGCTCCCCGCCGGCTTCCGGCTCATCTCCCACTCCTCACCGTCACCTGTTGACGTCCCCCGCACTAACTGTTTATATCGTATAGCTAACTGCTTACGACATATACAGTTCTGGGGAGCCACCGTGATCGCAGTAGTCCTCGCCACCTCCGCAGCCGCACTCCTCGCCGCACCCGCGGCCGGGCTCCTCGGCCACCGCGCCCTGAAGCGATCCCGGAACGCCTCCGCCATGACGATCGACAGCCGCAACGGCATCGACGAGAGCGGCTTCGTCCGCATCGGCGGCATCGACCAGTGGATCTCGGTGCGCGGCGAGGACCTGGCCAACCCGGTGGTTCTGGAACTGCACGGCGGTCCCGGCGCCTCGACCGCGATCTTCGGGCCGCGCACCCGGTCCTGGGAGAAGCACTTCACGATCGTCCGCTGGGACATGCGCGGCACCCTCAAGACCCTCGGCCGCGGAGGCGCCGACGGACAGGGCGAGATGACCTTCGAACGGATCTACGCGGACGCGGTCGAGGTCACCGACCACATCCGCACCCGCCTCGGCGTCGACAAGGTCGTCCTGCTCGGCCACTCCTACGGGAGCGTCTTCGGCCTGCGGCTCGCCCGCGAGTTTCCCGAGCGCTACTGCGCGTACGTCGGCACCGACCAGAACATCCACGACTCCGGCCGCGACGACTCCGTCCACCGGGCGTTCCTCACCCGGCTCCGGGCGACCGGAAAGCACAAGGAACTCGCGGCCGTCCAGGCCCTGGACGCCGACCGGCACCGCTGGAGCGCCCGCGAGCGCGCGATGTACGCCAAGCTGGCGGCGACCAGCGACCCGCTGACCCTGGACACGATGAAGAAGGTCGTCATGGGGTCCCTGTGGCTCTCGCCGCTGCACTCGCTGCGCGAGCTGACGTACTTCCTCAAGGGCATGAGCTTTTCGGAGCAGGTCGCCGCAGGCCCGTCGGGGTTCGACGACTGGGCCGACGGCACCGGGTTCGCGATCCCGTTCTTCGTCTTCCAGGGCGAGAAGGACGTCCTCACGTCGCCCGCCCTCGCCCGCCGCTTCTTCGACGACGTCCAGGCCCCGGTCAAGGGCTTCGCACTGATCGACGACTGCAGCCACTTCGCGGCGTTCCGCCGGCCGGAGCGATTCCTCGAGCTCCTGCTGGCCCACGTGCGGCCGGCGGTGGTCGCCCCGGAGCCGGCGGCCGCCGCACCCGTCCGGCCGGGTAGCGGATCGGCGGGCTGACGACGGCCGCCGGCGCCCGGCCGCGGAGCCCGGGGCGGGAAACCGTTTGGCGGACCGCCGCGACCACTGCTACGTTCCCGGAGGCCGTGCAGGAGAACGAGGAGGTGGTACCCGTGAACGCAGTATCGACGTGGGTGCTCCCCTCCGGGGTCACGGTCGGGCGATAGGTCGTCCGGGAGCGCCGTTCAACAGCACTCCCGAAAGGCACGACCGTGCACTTCACTTCTGAGCAGCGCCTCGACGACAACGTCCTGGAGCGCGAGTTCACCCTCGGCGAGATCCCCGGCATCCTCTGGGCGCCCGCATCCACACCCGCACCGCTGCCGCTGATCCTGCTCGGCCACCCCCCGCTCGGACTGCGCAGGATGTACCCCCGGCTGGTGGCGCGGGCCCGGCACGCCGTGGCGGACGGCTTCGCCGCAGCCACCATCGAGCTTCCCGGAAGCGGTGACCGGCCCCGGTGGGAGGCCGCCGAGCAAGCCCGCGCCGACCTGCGCCGGGCCGTGGAAGCCGGCGAGCCGGTCAGCGACGAGATCATCGATGCGCTCGTCCTCCCGCTTGTCGACAGGGCGGTCCCGGAGTGGCGGGCGGCCCTGGACGCCCTCCTGGCGCTGCCAGGGATCGGCGGCCCGGTCGGGTACTCCGGGGGAGTGATCTCCATCGGCGTCCGCCTTGCGGTGGTCGAGCCGCGCATCGCGGCCGCCGTACTCTTCGCCGGGAGTTTCGTACCTCGTGCCATGTTCGAGGAGGCCCGCCGGGTCACCGTTCCGCTGCACGTCCTGCTGCAATGGGACGACGAAGGGAACGACCGTCAAGCGGCCCTGGACCTGTTCGACGCCTTCGGCTCCGAGGAGAAGTCCCTCCACGCCCACATGGGCGGCCACACCGGCGTCCCGCAGTCCGCGGCGGAGGCGGCAGCCCGGTTCTTCACCCGCCACCTCAGGTGAGAACGATCGGCCCGCGTCCTGTTCCCCGTATCTGTGTTCGGTTAGGCTTACCTTGCCTGCGATGGGACAGGTGTCGGGTTCCGGCGCCGCAGGCGGTGATCCGGAGGACGGAACGGGCAGGGGCAGGGTGCAGATGAGAGACGGTGGCCGGGGTTCCGTCGCGCCGCTCGGGAGGAGGCGTCGTGGATGAGATCGCGCTCACGGCCGGAGCCCTGTACGCCATCGTCCTGCTCCGTGCCGGAGGGACGTTCGCCGTCGGGTGGCTCGCCGGCGCCGGTGCCCGGCGCAGCAGGCTCGCCGAGAGGATCTCCTCGGCGAAGTTCCGGCGCGTCGAGCGGGCGATCCAGCGGTGGGGTGCGCCGGTGGTCGCCGTCTCCTTCCTGACCGTCGGACTCCAGACCGCCGCCAACTTCCTCGCCGGCAGCATGCGCATGCCATTGCCCCGCTACCTCCCCGCCCTGTTCGTGGGCGGGGCGGCCTGGGCGTTGATCTACGCGACGGCGGGGCTCGGCGTGCTCGAAGTGCTGGGCAGGCTCTTCGCCGAGCGGACGGCCCTCGGGGTGTCCGCCGTGGCCGTTCTCCTCCTCGCGGTGTGCGGGGTGCTGGTGTACCGCAGACGACGGGCGGCCCCGACCCCCGGTGACATCGCGGCCGAGAAAGCGTGAGACCGTCCCGGCCCCGGAGCCGCGGTTACGCCAGGTCGGCAGCGGCCGCGGCGGCGGCCGCTTCCGGGGCGAGGACGAGGAAGTCGTCGTGCGTGCGGACCCGGACCCCCGGCCGGTCCTCGGCCAGGGCGGCGATCATCGCCGCGGCCAGCCTCCCCGCCGGCACCGGCCGGTACGGGCGGGCAGGCCCGGCGAGCAGCGGCGCCAGCACGGTCGCGGCGGTACTGCCCAGGCCCTCGCCCCGGCGGTGCGAGGGGCGGCGGCCGAGAATGAAGGAGGGCCGGAAGAACTCCGTCTGCGGGTAGCCCAGGGCCGTCACCTCCGCCTCCATGTCCCCCTTGACGCGCAGGTAGAAGGTCCGGGAGCCGGATCCGGCACCGACCGAGGAGACCACGGCGATGCGCTCGGCTCCCGCGTCCCGGGCCAACTCGGCCACGTGCACGGTGTGGTGCTGGTCCACCTCGCGGAAGGCCTCCTGCGAGCCGGCTTGCCGGATGGTGGTGCCCAGCGCGCCGTACACGTCCGTCTCGCCCCCCGGCCCGGCCGGGAGGTCGTCGGCGCCGAGCTTGGCGAAGTCCACCACCCGGGCGTCGAGCCGCGGGTGTTCGAGTCCGAGCGGGCGGCGGGCCAGCACGGTGACGCGGTCGTAGCGCGGGTCGCGCAGCAGCCGCGCGAGCAGTTGTCCGCCGACGAGTCCGGTGGCTCCGACCAGGAGCGCGCTGCGGGTCACGGGGGGTCCTTTCCGCCGCCGACGGCCGGCCCGCCGGATTCTCCGCAGGATGTCACATCCCTACGGCCACCCCGGCGCATCTCCAAGCCGCGGCGGGGAGCGAGTGGTTGGAGTACGTACTGCCCGTACGGCAGAACCCGTTGCCCGCCTTCGAGCCCCGTGAGATCATCGAGCCCCAGCGGTCCGTCTCTTTTCCCTCTGCGCCTCGGGGCGCAGCCGAAGGAGTGCGGGCCGCAGTCATGTCCACGGTTTGCGTGATCACCGATCACCAGGATCTGCGAACGACAGGGTTGATGTACACCACAGAGATGGCAGAAGCCTGCCTCGAGGATGCCGGCAACATCCTGGTCGCGCCTCCGGTCTTGCACGACGATGACGCGGTCAGGGATTTCTTCGGCTCCACGATCACGCCGGAAGACCTGATCTCCGGTTCGCCCGACCTCGCGCAGAAGACCGTCTACCTGTGTGGTGACGTGTCCGGGATCGGCAGCCGCCACCTGCGTTCGGCTGCCCGTGTGTTCGTCATCCGGGAGCTGTCACACGGTTGCAGCGAGGACGCCGACGGACCGTGGACCTTCGTCGACGCCGGCCGGGTTCCCCTGCGGGTGCACGGCGTGGGCGTGTACTACCGCCGGTTCTTCGGACCCGGCGCCGATCACTTCGGACGGATCCGTGCGGAGCACGCGTTCCAGTCCCTGACGGAGTCCACCAAGCCGGGAACGGCCCGGCGCAGCGGAATCTATCTGACGCCCGTCACGCGGGACGGTGACGAACTGCATTTCCGCCTGCTCCGGTGTTCCACGAACCTTTCGGGTCCGACCGAGAGCTTCGGCCCGACCGACACGCTCATGGTCGAGGACCTGAACCGCGAGGCCGCCGCCGTTTTCCGGAACCAGGCGCCGCTCAATCACGTCCTCGCCCAGATTTACCACAACACCCCTGCCACGGCCGGGAGCAAGCAGTCCAAGGCCAGGATTTCGGCCCATGCCGACAAGACCAAGGACATGCCCGTCAACGGCGTCATGGCCTTCTGTACCTTCTATGACCGGCTCGACACCCTGCAGCCGCTGGCCGAAGACGCCTTCGACCGCGGCGTGAAGGGTGTCAGCGGGCTGACGAGGATCCACTTTCGACTCAAGGAGCCGACCGGAGAACGCGGGGGGATGGCGCTCCCCCCGCAGTTCACCCTGACCCTTTATCCCGGCTCGGTCTTCTTCATGCCGCTGTCCACCAATCGCCTGTACACCCACGAAATCCGGCCCTCGGCACTGGACGCCGCTTTGCTCCCGACCCGCCTGGGATACGTGGTGCGCTGTTCGCGAGCCGAAGCGGTCCACAAGAACGGCCGCACGTTCCTCAAAGCGGCCGGAGGCCTGGTCGAACTCGAACCACCCACACCGGCCGGCATGGACGAGCTGCGCGGGCTGTACGCCGAGGAGAACAGGACCTCGTCCTTCATCGACTACGGCGATGAATTCCTTTTCAGTATGAACACGGGAGACTACCTTGCCCCCCGGATCTAGTATCTCGGATCAGATCCTGTCGTCCACGGTGTCAACCGAGGAGGACCTCTTCGCGGAGCTGTACGCCTCGGCGCGCTGGGAAGACGTGGGCAGAGGCCGGCGGGGCGCCGTGCTTGCCCGCGTCGACGAGGCGGGCGGGGTGCCTCTCGTCCGTACGACCACCCGGTACAACAGCCCGGCGCAGCGTTTCCGAGCCGTGCACGAGCGGCTGGCGCAGCGGGTCCAGGAACGTGCGGCGCTTCCGGCCGGCTTCAACAACGCCCTCATCGAGACGTACACGAACGCTTACACCACCATGGGCAGTCATTCGGATCAGGCCCTCGATCTGGCCGGCGAATCGTACATAGCCGTCTTCTCCTGCTATCGGCATCCCGAGGCGAGCCCGCCGAGGAAGCTGATTTTCGAAACAAAAGAGTCCGGCGGTGAGAAGTTCGAGATCGCCCTCGCCCACAACAGCATCGTCGCCTTTTCCGTCGCCTTGAATCGGCGACTCAGGCACAAGATCGTATTGGACACGCCGGTCGAGGCGGTGGACAACCCATGGCTGGGTGTCACGTTCCGGACGGCAAAGACCTTCCTTCGGTTTCGCGACGGACACGCGTACCTGCCGCAGGGTGAGCGCCTGATGCCGGCCGACGACGAGCAGAGGCGCGAGTTCTTCCAGCTGCGGCGACGTGAGAACAACGAAGCGGATTTCGTCTACCCGCCGCTGACGTACACCGTCAGCGAGAGCGATCTGATGCCGCCCGTCTGACCTTGCGCCGCCTGTTGTCCGCCGCTGCGGGGAACAACAGGCGGCGGATGCGGCCTGCGGGCCCCTCGGCGTCGGGGCGAGGACCCTTGTCGAACGCATCTCCGCCCGCTCGAACAACCGGAAGCTTCGGCGCGTACGCCGCCCGAGGGTGACCGCCGTCACCGCTCCGCCCCGGCCCCTGACCGCCGCAAAGGCGGTGTTACATGCCTGTTATTTCGGGCAACTGCTTCGAGGTGGAAAGCCACCGCAACCGAAAGCAGAAGCCGAGGTGAGCCGCGTGAATCGCTGGGAGAACAGCACAGCAGTTGTGCCGGCAAAGGAAGTCGTCCGCCTCTCGACGCGCCGGCCGGGAGCCGTCGCGGAGGCGCGCAGGCGGGCGCGCGGGTTCCTGCGAGGTCTGGAGCCGGCCGTCGGGGAGGATGTGGGCGACGCGGTCGTGCTGGTCGTCTCCGAGCTGGTGACCAACGCCCTGCGGCATACGGGCGACGCGTGCTCTTTCGAACTGGTGGCCGATGAAAGTCATGTCGACGTCTGTGTGCGTGACGCCAGCTCCCGTCTCCCGCTCATGCGTCCCCCCGACGTGAGCGGTGAGGCGGGCGGGTTCGGACTGTCGTTGGTGCACCGCCTGGCTCAAGCGGTCACCGTGACCCGCGAGGGGAGCGGCGGGAAGGCCGTCCGTGCCCGCATGGCGCGCCGTTCGGCTCTGTCGGCGCCCGGGCACAGGGCGATCGAACACGCGTAGCTCCGTCCTCAAGCGTGGGCGCCGCGTTGTCGCGCACCTTCTCGATTCACCCGTAACGTCTCGACAGAATGGCCTTCACCATGACGAACTTCCTGGCCGTGGAGCGCGCTGTACGCACGGCAGCCCCGGACGATCTCCTCGGTACGCTCCGTGCCGCGCTGGTCGAGCACTTCGAGGCGAGCGCGGTGGAGCTGCTCATGGCGGATTACAGTCTCACCTGTCTGCAACCCGTGACCTCACTGCCCCACACCGCGGAGCCGCTCCCCGTCCAGAGCACCCCCGAGGGCAGGGCCTTCGCCAGTCAGGAGCCGTACCGCCAGGACGCGGCCGAGAACGGCGCCGTCGATCTGCATCTGCCCGTCACGGTACGGGGCGACCGGTTGGGGATCTTGACGGTGCGCCTTCCCGAGCGCAGATGCACGTCAGAGGCGGTCAATGAACTCAGGGAACTGGCAGAGCTGTTGGGACACGAGATCATCGTGGCCGAACGCGACACCGACCTGTACCTCCAGGCGCGCCGGGCTTCCCGGCTCACTCTGGCCGCGGAGATGCAGTGGCAGATGCTGCCCGCTCGTTCCTGTGCCCGTCCCGAGTACGCGATCGGCGCCCAGCTGGAGCCTGCTTACGACATCCACGGCGACAACTTCGACTGGTCCACCACCGGGGAGACCCTCACCTTGACCGTCACCAACGGGATGGGCAAGGGGATCGAGGCCTCACTGCTGACGAACCTCGCCATCAACGCCCTCCGCAACGCCCGTCGGGCGGGCATCGGGATCGCCGATCAGGCTGCTCTGGCCGACCAGGCCATCTACGCCCGTTACCGGGGCTCGGAGTACGTCTCCACGCTCCTGCTGTCCGTCGAACTGGCCACGGGGCGCGGGCACGTCGTGGACGCCGGCTCTCCGCAGCTGTGGAGGCTGCGGGACAAGACGGTGGAGCGCCTGGAGCTGGAGGCACAGCTCCCCCTGGGCATGTTCGAGGAGACCCCTTATGTGATGCAGGATTTCGACGCGCTGCCCGGCGACCGGCTGGTCTTCGTCAGCGACGGGGTGTACGCGGCCGCTTCCGCGGGCGGAGAGGCGTACAGCGAGCGGGCGCTGGCCCGGGCCATCCAGGCCACCCGTCTGCTGCCTGCCGCTGCGGTGCCGCGCGGCATCCTGCAGGAACTGGCCGTGCACCGTGGCGCGGACGCGGAGGACGACGCCCTGGTGCTGTGCATGGACTGGTTCGGCCGCGCAGCCGCGGGCTGAGGGGCCCTGGCCCCGCCGCCGGGCGGCATCCGCCGGTCAGGCGATGTCGCAGATGTCGTTCGCGGCGGGAGCCTCTTCGGTGACGCCCATGTGTTCCAGGGCGGCACGGTGGAACGCGGTCATGCCCTCGAAGAGGGCTCGCTGCTGCGCGGGCGACATGCGGGTGAGGACTGCCTGGAGCTCGCCCGCCCGGGCGGCGCGTACGGACGCGAGGACGGCGCGTCCCCCGCGGCTGAGCCGCACTTCCAGTTCCCGCCGGTTGGACGTGGCGCGGGAGCGGTGGATGAGGCCGGCGGCTTCCAGCCGGTCACACAGCCGGCTGACGGACGGCGGCGTCGAGCCGAGTACTTCGCCGAGGTCGCGCAGGTTCACGCCCTCCCGCTCGTCGATCACGGTGAGCGCGCGCAGCTGGGACGGCGGAACAGCGGTCATGGCTTCCTGACCGCGGCCCCAGAGCAGGTCCAGCATCTCCAGGAGAGCGGACGCCTCGAGAGCCACCTGTTCAGGGTGGGGGGACGGCAACGGGAAGGCGTGCGGCATCGCACTAATCTAGTCACCCCTGCGGGCGTTTGCCAGCCCGCTCGCGTGTGCCCGTCCGCGGCACACGGGCTTCTGCCCGGCGGGATGCCGCTCCGGCTCATCTGTTCGGTCCCCTCATTCTGAAGGCCAGGGCCAGGGTGTCGTCGGCGTGGTACACGATGGTGTGCATGTCGGCTGCGATGGCGGCGGGAATCTCGGCCACCGGCAGGTGGGCGTGGTCGCGCAGTGCCTGGACCAGCCTGCGCTCGCCTTCGATCATGTCCCGGCGGCTCTCGGTGAGCCCGTCGGTGTACAGCAGCAGCAGGTCTCCCGGTGCGATGGGGACGGTCAGGACCGTGTCACTGCCCGGAGACGGGAAGCCGATGCCTCTGCCCTTCACCTCCAGGTAGTGCGCCGTGCCGTCGGCCCGCAGGAGGAGGGCGGGCGGATGGCTGCCGTTGGCCAGTTGCAGTTCTCCGGTGGCCGGGTCGAGCCGGCCCAGGAGCACGGTGGCCATCAGGTCCGCGTCGATGGGCTTCAGGAGGTCGTGCGTGCGGGCCAGGAGCGACTGCAGGGAGTGCCCCTCCAGTGCCAGCGCCCGCACGGCGTGGGTGACGGTGATGGCGCTGCGGGTGCTGGTGACGCCGTGGCCCAGCGCGTCGACGACGGTGACGTGGACGGTCCCGTCGGGCAGCACGAACCAGTCGTACAGGTCTCCGCCGGTGGGGGCGGCCGGGTCGGCGGGTGCGTAGTGGACGGCGAGTTCGAGGCCGTCGACCTGCGGTGGTGGAGGGCGCAGTGCGTCCTCGAGCTCGCGCAGCACCCGGCCGTGGGCGCTGCGCAGCTGCTCTTCCTGCTCTTCGAGCTGTACGTAGAGGGCGAGGACGCCGGCGTTGGTCTCGGCCAGTTCGTGCTTGAGGAGCCGGTGGTCGGCCGCGAGCGAGTCCGCGAGGGCGAGTGCGGCGCGCATCTCCTCCTCGGCGTCGGCCTGGGCGTCTGCGTCGGCGCGGGCGTCGGCCCACGGCGCGGGGGACATCCGCTGCCGGGGCGGGGGGAACCGGCCGGGGGAGTGCGTGAGGGCGGTCCGCCAGGTGGCGGAGTTCGCCGTGGTGGTGGGGGCGGGCAGCGCCAAGCCGTCGCAGGGCAGGGCCGTGGCTGCGCGGGGGGCGGTCAGTGTGACGACGAGCTGGGCGCCGTCCTGTCCGGAGCCGCTGTCGCAGGCGGCGGTGAGCTCGACGTGATGTCCGGCCTCGAACTGCTCCGTGGCTAGCTCCGTGACGGCCAGGACCAGACGGCCGCGCACCTCGGCGGGCAGCCGGTGGTGGTGGGCGAGAGCGCGTACGGCCCGGCGCAGGGCCGTCACATCGCGGAAGGTCTCACCGTTCGTCATCGTGGGCTGCGGGGCTGGGCCGCGACCACCGTGGCGTCGTCACGGGTGCGGTGGTAGCCGTGTACGAGGGCGGCGGCGAGCAGCGGGGCCGGCAGGCGCAGGAGATGGGGCGGCGGGGTGTGGGCCCAGCGGAGGTCGATGCCGTCGCTGTGGAGTACGACAGTGGCAGCGCCGGTGAGGGGGAAGGCGTGCGTCCGGGGTGCCGGCATCCGCCAGCCGACCGTACCGGGCTGGCCGGTCAGCCGGTGGTGGACCTCGTCCGGACCGAGGGCCACGGCCCGGACGTTTCCGACGCCGCAGTACTCGGCCTCTCCGGCGCTCAGCCGCAGCAGGCCGACGGCGGCGCCGCGGGTGTGGCGCAGGGTCCGGTGCATGGCGGTCATGATCTCCGTGAGCGGGTGTGCGGCGTGGGTCCGGAAGGTGCGCACCGCCGCCTGTGCGGCCTCGGCCGCGTCGGGGCCGTGCCCGAGGCCGTCCACCACGGCAGCGGTGCGCGGGCCGGGGAGGTCGGTGACCGCAGCGGCGTCCCCGCACTGGTCCTCGTTCGCCGCGGGCAGGCTGAGGAGTCCGACCGCCTCCCGGGCCGCCTCGCGGGCGTGGGGCAGCGTGAGCCGGGCGCAGATCAGGGTTCCGGTGCCGGCCCGCGTGCTGATGGCGAGGTCCGTGGCGATGCGGCGGACGGCGCCGAGGCCCGCGCCGAGGGTGCCCTTGGTGGTGTAGCCGTCGGTGAGGCAGCGTTCGAGTTCGGCCATGCCCGGCCCGCGGTCCGCGGCCAGGATCTCCAGGCCGCCGCCCAGCGGCAGCGGCTGGAGGTAGAGGCTGCCGTCGACGGCGTGCTTGTCGAGGTTCCCGGCGAGCTCGGAGGCGAGGACCGCCGCCTGATCCGGCATGGCACCGGGCAACCCGCATTCCCGTGCGAGGGCCCGGGCGGTTTCGGCGGCGTCGTGCACGGCGCTGTGGTGATCGATCCGTACCCGGCGGGTCGCCGGCGCGGGGGAGCTGGCCATCAGTGCGTCCACCTGTCGTGTTCACTGGTCTGGTCGATGCCCCGTCCGCACGGCGGCGGGCCGCATCGAGGGGCGGGTGCCGCATGCGAGCGCTCGGTGCGTGCCTCGGCGAAGACGGCGGCGGCCCTGTCGTCGAGTCGGTCGGGCGGAGCGGTCAACGGGGCGTCTCCGAGCAGCTGATCGCGACCCGTGCGTCCTCGCCGTGCCCGCTCGGAGCGGCTCGTTGCGGCGGTGGCAGGACCCGGCGACCGGTGAGGCTCCCTTGCACCTGGTGCTCTGCGCGTTGGCGGGCAGGGACCGCGCTGCTGATCACGAGCGTGCCTTTCGGGCAGGGGACCGGGGCCCGTCGCACGCCCCGATGGTTGCCGGACGGTAATTGTTGCCCTGTGGCAACTATAGGCACGGTGGCCCGCCCAAGGGAAGCCGGACCCGCACCGGCCGGTCACCGGCCGCGGGCTGCCCGGCCCTGAAATCCTGGTGGGCCGGAGCGATATGAAGGCCGACCGGCGGCCCGGCGCGCGGCTGCTCCCCACCTTCCCGGCCCGGAGGCGTTCCTCGCCGCCCGGGACAGGGGTTGCTCGTGGTGTCGTCCCATACGAGCGGGATACGGCCGCCCCAGGAGGCATACTCTCGTCAGAGAGGGCAGACGCGGGAGACCCCGCGCGGAGGCGGTGGCGGTTGCCGGCGGCTTCTGGGGGCATTGCACCTGCTCATGGAGGCGACCGCCACAATGGACCGCGCGCAACCGGCCCACGATCCTCTGGACGAGGCGTCCCGTGCGGTCGCGGACGCCGCCGAGGCGTTGGTGGACTGCTGGAACCGCGCGGGCCAGAACTCCGCAACCCGCCTTTCGGCCCTGCAGGTCCGGGCGCTGGTGGCCGTACGGCGTGTGCCGGGAGCCAATCTCTCCCGGCTGGCGGAGATGGTCGGCGCATCGGTTCCGGCGGCGAGCAGACTGTGCGACCGGCTCGAGGCCGCGGGCTTCCTGCGCCGCGACCGCGCCGCCACCGACCGCCGCGAGATCGGCCTCTCCCTGACCAAGGACGGCGCGGACGCCCTCCTGTCCCTGTCCGAACGGCGCGCGGAAGACCTGCGCGATGTTCTGCAGCACATGCCGGACGAGGAACGGGACGCCCTCCTGGCCGGTCTGCGCGCTTTCACCCGCGCCTCGCACCCCCCGGACAGTGCTCCGCCCGACCGCGCCCCTGGACGATGACGCCCTCGGCCGTACCCGTCACGCAGGTTGAGGCGGCGCCGCCGGCGGTACGCCAGATGTGATCCGGACGGCCAGGGCGAGGGTGTCGTCCGCGTGCCGGACGACGGAGTGCATGTCCGCGGCGATGGCGGCGGGGACTTCGCGCAGGGGGCGGCCGGCGTGCGTCCGGGCCGACGTGATGAGGCGGCGCCCACCTTCGACCGGATCCTCGCGGCTTTCGACGAGTCCGTCGGTGTACAGCAGGAGCAGGTCACCGGGGGCCAGGCGTTCCCTGCGTACTCCCTCACTGCCCGAGCCGGGGTGTCCGATGCCCCTTCCCCGTGCCGGGAGGTACCGGGCGGTTCCGCTCGCACGCACCAGAACCGGTGCGGGGCGCCCGCCGTTGGCGATCTGGAGGTCCCCGGTGACGACGTCCAGCCGGGCTAGGAGCACCGACGCCATCAGATCGGCATCGAAGGACATGAGGAGGTGGTGGCTGCGGGCGAGGACGGAGTCCAGCGAATGCCCCTCCAGGGCCAGGGTGCGTACCGCGTGGGTGACGGTGATGGCGGTCCGGATGCCGCGCACGCCGTGGCCCAGGGCGTCGACGACGGTGATGTGCACCGTGCCGTCCGGCAGGGTGAACCAGTCATACAGGTCGCCGCCTGTCGGGGCGCCGGGATCGGCGGGGGCGAAGTGCACGGCCAGTTCCACCCCCTCGACCTCCGGCGGTTCGGGGCGCAACGCGTCCTCCAGTTCCCGCAGCACCCGTCCGTGCGCCTGGCCGGCCTCTTCCTCCCGCTCTTCCAGGTGGACGTAGAGGGCCAGGACCCCGGCGTTGGTCTCCGCCAGTTCGTGCTTGAGGCGCCGGCGTTCGGCCGCGAGCCGGTCCGCGAGGGCCAGAGCGGCACGCAGTTCCTCGTCAGCCGCTCTCGTGTGGTCAGCCGGTGAGCCGGGGCCGGGCGCGGGCCGGTCGGCGCGCAGCGTTGCGGCGGGGAGCGCGGATGCCGCGGCCGGCAGGGCGATGTTCCAGGTCACCGAGGTGGCGGACGCGACCAGTGCCGTCAGTGCGAGCCCGCCGGCCTGCAAGGGACATCCTGTCCGGGGAGCGGTCAGGGTCACCGCCAAGTGGGCGCCGGTGCCCGACGCGTCGCGGACGGCGGTCAGCGTGACGGGATGCCCGGCCTCGAATTCGGGGGCGGCCATGTCGGTGACGGACAGGACGAGACGCCCCCGCAGGTCGGCGGGCAGCCGGTAGACCGCTGCCAAGTCGCGCACCTCTTCGCGCAGCGGGGCCAGAGCCCAGAACAGCCGGCTCATGGCCGCGTGGTCCGAGCCGCTACCGCCGCCGCCGTGCCGGCGCTACTGTGCGAACGCCCCCTGGGCGGGCTCCGCAGGGGCCGGTGCGGGGGAAGCCGGACGCCCGGGGCGGGCCGCCCCGCGGCGCGCGGCGCGTCGTGCACCGCTCTTCCCGCACCCGGAAGCGGCGCCGATGACACCCCGCGGGCGGTCAACGCCGCCACCGTGTGGTGGTGATCGTCGTACCGGCGCCCGGCTCCGTGCGCACCTCGAACTCGTCCATCAGGCGGCGGGCTCCGCCCAGCCCGTGGCCCAGGCCCGCCCCCGTGCTGTAGCCGTCGGTCAGGGCGGCCGCCAGATCGGGGATGCCCGGTCCGTGGTCGCTGACCGTCAGGCGCAGCCCGGTGCGTCCTTCTTCCCGCGCGGAGTCGATCCGCAGGCTCCCGCCGCCGCCGTGGACGTAGGCGTTGCGCGCCAGTTCGCTGGCCGCGGTGACCACGCGGGTCTGGTCGATGATGGAGAAGCCGGCCGCCACCGATGCGGAACGGACGGCGTGCCGGACCATGAGCAGGTCGTCCTCCGTGGTCAACGGGATCAGGACGGGTCCGCCGTCGCGGACGGCCGGCTGCGGGGCATCCGGACGGCCGCCGTCCCTGGTGCGCCTGCCGTCAGCCAGTGGCCTCATGGGGCGCCCCTTCCCGGGGCGGCGGTGTCCGCGTCCAGCCCAGCGCGGCCATGCCCTGTTCGGCGTGCAACGCGGTTTCCACGCCGGTCAGTTCCAGCCCCAGCTCCACGAGGGTGATGGCCACCGGAGGGCGCATCCCCGCGACGATCACCCGGGCTCCCAGCAAGCGGGCCATGCTCGTGACCTCCATCAGGTTCCGTGCCACGAACGAGTCGATGATCTCCAGGCGGGAGATGTCGATGAGGACACCCCGTGCCTGATCGGCGGAGATCCGCTCGGTGAGCTCCCGCGCGAAGGCGACGGCCGACGTGTCGTCCAGCTCGTCGAGCAGCCCGGTGACCAGCACGTCGCCCAGGCGCAGGATCGGCACGGCCGAGGAGGGCGCCGTCACCGGATGACCGGAGCGCGGGGTGCCGGCGCGGAACCGCCGGTGATCTTCATGGCTTCGGACAGGGCCTCGGCGAGCGTGGCCCGGGTGAGGATGTCGAAGAGGTCGATGCCCAACTGTGCGATGGTCTGGGCGATGGAGGGACGGATCCCGCTGATGACGCAGTCCGCACCCATCAGGCGCACCGCCCGCACGGTCTGCATCAGGTGCTGGGCAACAGCCGTGTCGACGGTCGGGACCCCGGTGATGTCGATGATCGCGACCTGGGCGTCCTCGTCCTGGATGGCCTGGAGCAGGTTCTCCATCACCACCTGGGTGCGCGCGGTGTCCAGGGTGCCGATCAGCGGCACCGCGACGACCTGCCGCCACAGCCGGACGACGGGCGTCGAGACCTCCAGCAACTGCCGGCTCTGCCGCCCGATGATGTCCTCGCGGCCTTCCACGTAGGTGGCGAAGGACAGCGCGCCGGCCGCGTCGAGGAGCCGGTTGATCAGCAGCGCCGCGGCGAGCAGGGTGTGGGCGTCGTCGATGCTCTCCCGGACGATCCCGAGCAGGACCTCCTTGAGAGCCAGGACCGACATCGACGTCGCCGTCGGCGCCGCCCCGGCCCGCGCCCGGCGCAGCGACAGGTCCCGGACCGCCTCGCGCAGTTCGCGGTGCTCGGCCACCACCTGCTCCACGGGCAGGGCGCTGTCCAGGCCGCCCAGGAGCGCGGAGGCCAGAGCGTCCGCCTCGTCACACAGGTCGCGCTCGCTGTTCGCGGGATCCATGGGGGCCCGCTCCGTCTGGTGCAGGACCCAGCGGTCAGCTATGTCGTCGGCCCGCCCCTTCAGCGACTCCACCACGAGGCGGCGGACATCGGCCGTAACGGCCGCACTGCTGACCACGCAGGTCTCCCTTCACTGGCTGCCCGAGCGCCCCCGTCGGCACCAAGAGTTGATGAACGGCAATAGTTGCTCCACGGCAAATATACGCACAGCGAGCCCCGCGGGGAAAGGTCGAACAAGTCATTACGGGCGGAACCGGCCGAAGACGAAGTCCGATGCGGAAGGCGGCTCGGCTGCCGCGTCGCGGCGCAGCCTGCCGGGGCGTCACTCGTCAGGCGGCCCCCTCGCGCTCGGACGCCTTCCGCGTCCTCACCCCGCCGACGACGAGCGCCAGCCCCACGACGACGACGCCGAGGTAAGCGGCGGACGGAAGGTCGACGACCTTGTGCAACCAGCCCCACTCCGTACCGAAGAAGGTCTGCGAAGCGAAACTGACGAGCCCCTGGGCCCCTACGACGTAGCCGATGCTCTCGACGGTGTATCCGATGGTTGTTCGCACGGATCAACCCTCTCGCGACGCCGCTGCGAGATCGTCCACCGCAGGACTGAAACCCCAGTAGGCCGAAGGGTGCAGTCGCCGGGGGCGGCAGCCCGCCGGGGAGACGGCCAAAACGAGTCCGGTCGTTGGCCTGAACGTTCGCTTACCGTGACCGTGATCAGGCACGATGACACATCGTGCTCATGAACCTCGTCAGTGTCATCGGTCTCGCCGTCCTCCTCTGGGCGCTCGTCAGTACCGCGCGCAACGCCCGGCGCAACCGGAAGGCCGGGCGCTTCGACGCCGCCGCCTACGGCCTCGTCCCCCGCGAACAGCTCGACACCCGCCACTCGGGGCCGCCCCGGGACGAGCCCGCGCTGCGCCAGGCCGTCGAGTCCGCCTTCGACGGCGCATGGGCGCCGGCCGCAGCGATGCTCGCGGCGGCCTCGGAGTCGCAGGACTGGGCCGAGCGCTGGCGGCTCGTCCAGGTGTTCGCGGACGTCTGCGTCGAGGACGAGCGCTGGCTGCGCATCTGGCGCGCGACGCGCCCCCAGGACGCGGACGCCGTCGTCGTCCACGCCCACTCCATCCTGCTGCGCGCCTGGGAAGCCCGCGGCGAAAAGGACATCAGGCACACCTCCGACGAGCAGGTCGCGAGCTTCGCCGAGCTCCTCCCGACCGCCGTGCACGCCGCCGCAGAAGCGGCACGGCTGGCACCGCACGACCCGTCGCCGTGGATCACCATGATCGCCGCCGCGCGGGGACTGGGGCTCCCGCACGACGAGTTCCGACGGCTGTGGGGCGAGGTCGTCAGCCGCGCACCGCACCACTACGACGCCCACTGGCACGCCCTCCAGTACTGGTGCCAGAAGTGGTGCGGCTCCCAGGGACTGATGTTCCAGTTCGCCAGGGCGGCGGCCGAGTCCGCCCCGCCCGGCAGCCTGCTGACCGGGATCCACCTCCACGCCGTGTACGAAGCCGCCCGCCAGGAGGGCGAGGGGGCCTACCGCACCTGGGCCACCGCGTCCATGCTCGCCCGCGTGCGGGAGGACCTGGCACAGGCCGCTCCGGACGACCGACTGCTGCCCTCCGTACGGCACCTGTACGCCGCCGCACTCGTGAAGACGGGCCGCTTCCCCCAGGCCCTGGAGCAGTTCCGGCTCATCGGCGGGTGGTGCGGCGCGGCACCCTGGGACGACCACTCCGATGTCGCCGCCGCCTTCGACCACGCCCGCGGACTGGCGGCTCTGCACTCCCGTTCCACGGGCTGAGCCGGTTCACGGACCCGCCGTACGGCGGGTCCGTGGCGTACGGCGGGTCAGCCGCCGACGTGGATGCCGGGCCGGCGCTCGGGGTCGGGTTCGTTGCTGCGGATGATCTCGCGGGTGACCGGGGCGGTGTCGCCGCGGCCGAGGAGGAAGTAGCGGACCATGTGGACCAGCGGGCTGCCCTCGGCCCAGGCGAAGTAGCAGTGCGGCTGGACCTTGGTGACGTCGCGCAGGGCCAGCAGGATGGCGGCGATGGCGTTCGGGGCGGCCGGGGCGTCGGCGCGCAGGATCCGGTAGCCGTCCACTTCGACGCCGCGGACCGTGAGGGTGTCACTGAAGTCGGAGGGGTCGACGACGTCGATCTCGAGGAAGAGGACGTCCGCCTGCCCGGGTACCGGATTGACGCCGCGCTGTTCGCGCTCCTTGGCGCTGTACTCGGCATGGTCGCCGCCCTGGCGGCGGTTGGCGATGATGTTGATGGCCCCGTCGTGGGCCAGGGTGTCGTCGATGAAGCGGCGTGCGTTCTCGTCGAAGACGATGCGGTCGGCGCGCAGTTCGGTGGTGCGTGAGACGCGGGAGACCAGCGAGACGACGATGATCCCGGCGATGAAGAAGGCGGAGATGGCGATGCCGTCGGGCTTGTCGACGATGTTGGCGACCAGGGCGTAGAGCAGGACCGCGGTGAGCAGCCCGAAGCCGACGGTGGTGGCGCGCCGGCGTCGGCGGGCGACGGAGACGGTGACGGCGAACGCACCGGAGACCATCATCGCCAGGATGCCGGTGGCGTAGGCGCCGGCCTGCTTGTCGACGTCGGCGTTGAAGGCGATCGTGATGAGGATGCACAGGGCGGTGTAGACGATCACGACGGGGCGTACGGCGCGTCCCCATTCGGGGGCCATGCCGTAGTCGGGAAGGTAGCGCGGGACGATGTTGACCAGCCCGGCCATGGCGGAGGCCCCGGCGAACCAGAGGATGAGGATGGTGCTGATGTCGTAGACGGTGCCGAAGGCCTCTCCGACGTGTTCGTGGGCGAGCCACGCCAGGGCCCGGCCGTTGGCGGCGCCTCCGGGTTCGAACGCCTCGTGGGGGATGAGGAGGGTGGTGACGAAGCTGGCCGACAGCAGGTAGACGCTCATCACGAGGGCGGCGGTGGTCAGCAGGCGGCGGGCGTTGCGGACCCGCGCGCGAAGCCGCTGTTCGGGGTCTTCGCCGTCGGCGGCGACGAGGGGCATCATGCTCACGCCGGTTTCGAAGCCCGACAGGCCCAGCACGAGAAGGGGGAAGGCCAGGAGCGCGGGCCCCATCAGCTGCCCGAAGCCCCCTCCGCCGTCGAACAGGGCGTCCGTCCACTGCGACCAGGCGCCGGGGGTGGTGAAGACGTGGACCAGGCCGACGCCGATGACGACGGCGTTCAGCGCCAGGAAGACCGCGACCAGCGGAATGGCCACGCTGACGGCTTCACTGAACCCGAGCAGGAACACCCCGCCCAGCACGAGCAGCAGCACCACCGTCAGGGCGACCTCGTGACCGTGCAGCGCGGCGGGGAAGAAGGGGTTCTCCACCACGTGCACGGATGCGTCGGCCGTGGACAGTGTGATCGTGATGATCCACGAGGTCGCCACGAAGCCGAGCAGGACCAGCACGAACAGCTTGCCCCACCAGAACGGCAGCAGGTCCTCCAGCATCGCCACCGATCCGGCTCCGTTGGGGCTCTCCTTCGCCACCCGCCGGTACATCGGCAGCATCCCCAGCAGGGTCAGCGCCACGAGCAGCAGGGTCGCCAGGGGGGAGACCGCCCCGGCGGCGAGTGCGGCGATCGCGGGCACGTAGGCCAGGCTGGAGAAGTAGTCCACGCCCGTCAGGCACATCACCTTCCACCACGCCTGCGGCTCGGTGTGGCCTTCACCGGCCGCCGGCCCCACCGGCTGGACCCGGTGGCGCAGCATCCACCGCGCCAGACCGCCGGACGGCTGTTTCGCGGCGGCAGGGCTGTCCACCACCTCCGGCATCACCAGCCGACTCGTTTCCTTCATGTCCCCCATCAACCTTTCCTGGCCTACGTGGCATGCGTGCGTGACGGCCGCCGGGCCCTCGGGGCCGTGCGACGATCACCGAGTATGGGGCCGCCCGAGCCAGGGCCTTCACCCCGGGGCGGTCTCCCGTACCGCTTCCTGCCCCGTCTGCCCCAGCCGTCACTGGGCACCCCTGTCACGCCGCCGGACGTCAACAGCCCGTCCCGGGGCGGGTCCAGCCGGGAGCCGGCCCTCCCCGCCCGTCCCGCCTGCCCGGCGCCCGAAGGACACAGCAGGGCGCGCGACCGGATCCCGGCGCGGGAAACCCTTAACGCATCCCTAACGCGGCCGCCGAGGGCGTGCGTTCCAGGAACGCCGCCGCTTCGCCGGACTCCCGTGTGAAAAACTCTGCCGCACCCGTATGGCATGGACCGGTCATTCGTGCATCCTCGTGGTGTACGAGGAGAAGGGCTACGACACCATGAACAGATCAGCCTCCAGGGGTCCGGGCCGGGCGGGCCTCGTGCTCGGTGCGGCCCTGGCGTCGATCGTGCTCTGCACCACCGTGAGTGCGGCGGCGCCCGGGAACGCGAGCGGGGTCGCGGGCAGGGACTCCGCCGCGCGCCCGGCCGGCGAGCGCGGTTGCCGCGTCGTGTACTTCGACCTGGGCGAGACCCTCGTGCACACTGCCGAGGACGGCAGCATCGCCTACCGGTCCGGAGCGGCCTCCTACTTGCGCGCCCTGCGCGAGCGCCACATCACGATCGGCCTGATCACCAACGTGCCGCCCTCCTGGGGCACGACCGACGCCGAGCGGGCCGCCAGGCTGAAGAAGGAAGTCGACGCCCAGTGGAAGGGCTCCGTGCCCTTCGCCTGGGAGGACTTCGGCGGCCGGATCCTCACCCCCCGCACCGAGGCGGAGCGCAAACCGGCTCCCGTTCTCTGGCAGCGCGCGAAGATGGAGTCCGCGCACTGCCGGCTCGTCTTCCAGGCGGAGACGGCCGAGGAGGTCGAGGTCGCGGCCTCGCTGGGCTTCGTGCCGTACCAGGTCGGACAGCCCCACCGGCCCGCGTTCCTCCCGGTCGGACTGGTCCAACTCCTCGGTCACCGCTCCTTCTGACCGGAGCCACGGCATCGCTCGACCACCGGCGCCGCCGGCATGCGCTCGTCCCACACAGGCCACATGCCGCCGGACCGCGCCTTCTGCGGCGGCCCCCGTCAGGCCTGCCGGGCCAGGGCTGTCATCGCTGCGAGGTCCGCCTCCTGCCTGGGGGCCGGGGTCCTGGGCCAGAGCAGTTCGTACTGGCTCTGGATGCGGTAGACCTCGTCGGCGAAGGAGCGAACGACCGCGTCGGTGACCGTGCCCCGCTCCGCGTGCTCGATGAACCGCTCGCACGCTTGCGCGGCGCCCTCGCAGTCGTCGTCGAACTCGAACCGCGCACACAGCGCGTCGACCGCGTGGGCACGCGAGGTCAGATGGCCGACCCCGCAGTCGAGTCCGTCGTCGTCGAGGTCAGCGGGGTACGGCGCGCGGTGCCAGGAACCGCCCTCGAACCAGTAGACGCACTCGACCCTGCCCTGCTCCGGAAGGTCGTTCCGGAGCTCATGGCGCACCCAGTCGGGCGCCCCGGCGAGGAGGTCGATCGGCGGCTCGTACCGCCCGGTCGAACCGGAATCGTCCCGCCCGAAGAGAACGGCCCGGCCGCCGTCGGCCCGGACCATCGCCCATCGGCTGCACGCGCCGTCGTCGTAGCGCAGACGGCTGCCACCGTCGCCGTGGTCGACCCAGTACCCGTGCCGGAAGCGCTCCTTCTCCTCCTGGGCGTCCCACAACGCCACGGCGAACGCCTTCCAGCGCGCCCGCAACACGGACGCCTCCGGCAGGTCCTCCGGCCGTCCCGGACGATGAATCCGCATACCCACCACACAGCTCCCAGCTCTTGCGTCCGGTCCCAGACCCTACGCGGACACCGTCGGTCGCCCGCCCCGGGGAGGGGAGCAGAGTGGCATCCCACCTCGGCGGCCACCCGACACCGCCGGGCACACGGAGACTCAGGCGTACAGGTCGTTCTGGCCGTACTGGGGGCCGTAGTAGCGCTCCAGCTCCTCCAGCGACTTCTCGGGCTTCTCCAGGCTCTTGGAGATGCTCGCCCGGGAAGGCGCCGCGTCGGGGTCCCAGGTGTGCGTCTGCCACAGGCCGGAGCGCAGGAACGCGCGGGAGCAGTGGAAGTAGATCTGCTCGGTCTCCACGAGCAGGGCGATCGCGGGCCGGTGGCCCTTGACCGTCATCCCGTCGAAGAACGGGGCGTCGCGCAGCAGCCGGGCGCGGCCGTTGACGCGGAGGGTGTCGCCGCGGCCGGGGACCAGGAAGAGCAGTCCGACCCGCGGGTTGGCGAGGATGTTGCGGTAGCTGTCCGTGCGGCGGTTGCCGGGACGGTCGGGGATCACGAGGGTGGTGTCGTCGAGGACCTTGACGAAGCCGGGCGGGTCGCCCTTCGGGGAGACGTCGCAGCTGCCGTCGGCGGCAGAGGTGCCGATCAGGCAGAGCGGGGAGCGGGCGATCCACTGCCGGTGGTGCTCGTGCAGGGACTGCCGCTCCTTCTTCGCAGCCGCGGGCGCCACCGGGCCGAGGAGTTGGCGCAGTTCGGCCTCCGAGGTGATCTCCACGGTCTGCTCCGGCTCCGTCATGTGTTTCCCCCTGGTCGGTCAAGAGGCCGACGGCCCGGCCCGGGTGCGACTATCTCATGATCACCCCATCGGGCTCGGGGTCGGTCCTTCCGCCCTGGCCCCGGGCCCGATCGACCGGAAGCGCGCCGGACGGCACCACGCCGCGCCCACCGGGCTCGCGCGGACGGGGCGCCACCGCTCGTGCGCGGGTGCGCGGGCGGGGCCTCCGGCGTCATGGGCGACAGCGTGGGGCCCCGTCGGCGGTGTTGCGGCGCCGGTCCAGACGATGCATGCGTCGGTACGGGGCCTCGGGCCCGCGACCCCGCCGCGTCCGTACCGCCCGTATATGGCACGCCAGGGCACCCGCCGCGGCCGCACCGACCAGGGCGCACACGGCCCCCCACCCGAACCCGGTGTACGCCCGCACCCCCAGCCAGGACCCCAGCGTCCCGCCCAGGTACGCGCTCGTCATGTACGCCGTGTTCAACCGGCTCCGGGCGTCCGGCCGCAACGCGTACACCCGGGACTGGTTCGCGACCGTGCCCGACTGCATGGCGACGTCCAACAGCAGGGTGCCCGCGGTCAGCGCGCCCAGCCCCACCCCACCGCCCCGCGCCCCCACCGCCAGCACGGCCGCCGCGACCGGCACCGCCGCCAGCGTCACGAGGTTCACCGGCCCGGGACCGTACCGGTCAACCAACCGCCCCGCGATCGGCGTGCACACCACCGTCACCGCGCCCACCAGGGCGAGCAACCCGACGGCCTCCGCCCCCAGCCGGTACGCCGGCCCGGTCAGCAGCAGCGCCACACTGGTCCACACGGCCGAGAACCCCCCGAACACGGCCGCCTGGTACAGGCAGGAACGCCGCAACTCCGGCTCCGCGCGCAGCAGCCGGAACGGTTCGGCGAGGAACGCCCCGTACGCACCGCGCCCCGCGGACTCCGACGGCACGGTCACCGGCACCGCGTACGCCATCACCACCGCCAGGACCAGGGCCACGACCGCCGCCACCAGATAGGGCGCCCGCCAGCCCAGCCACTCCCCGAGCGTCCCGCTGAACGTACGGGCCAGCAGCATGCCCGCGGTCGAGCCGCTCAGCAGCGTGCCCAACACCGCCCCCCGGCGGTCCGGTGCCGTCAACCCGGCCGCCAGCGGCCCGATCACCTGCGCGGCCACCGTGGTCAACCCCACCAGCGCACTGGCCGCCACCAGCGGCGGCAGCGCCGGCGCGCAGCCGGCCCCCAGCAGGGCCACGCCCGTGAGCCCGAGCAGCACCACCAGCAGCGAGCGGTGCCGGATCCGGTCCCCGAGCGGCGCCAGCAGCACCATGCCGCAGGTATAGCCGATCTGCGTGGCCGTCACCACCCACGTGGCCGCCTCCGGCCGGACCTCCAGCCCGTCGGCGATCAGCGGCCCGACGGCCTGCGGGAAGTACAGGTTGCCCACGGCCACGGCGCAGGTCAGGGCGAGCAACAACACCAGCCGGCGGCTCACGGTCCCTCCCGCGGCAGCACACTCGAACGCAATCCCGGGCAGCTCATGCCGACCAGTCCACGCCCTCGCCCCCACCCCGCCAATCGATGTAGCGTACGGCTTAATGATCAGCTTCGAACTCGGCGTGGAGGACCTCGCGAACACCCGGTTCGCGGTCTCGCCCCTCGGCGAGACCGTCCTGAGCCTGCGCGTCCTGCACGACCCCGGCCTGAGCGCCGTGCACCTCCCCTGGCGCCGCTCCGTACGCGGCGCACTCGGCGGACTGAACACGGACCTGCTGCTCTCCGTGGTCGCGGCCCGATTGACCCTGCCGGACTTCCTGACGCCCCGCCCCGCGAGCTTCGAGCCCTCCTTCGAGGACGAACTCGCCACCGTCCGCGCCACCCCACCCGCAGTGGTCCGCAGGGACCTGCTCGCCACCCACGCGCCGAGCCCCCTGCCCCCGCCCCTGCGGGCCGCCGAGGCACCCGCCGACGAACCCGTCGCCGCCCTCCGCGACACCCTCTGCGCCCTGCTCCACGCCTACTGGCAGCGGGCGGTCGAACCCCTGTGGCCGCAGATCCGCCTCGTGGTGGAGGCCGACATGACCTACCGTGCCCGCCGGCTGGCCATGGGCGGCGCCCGCCTGCTCTTCGCCGACATGCACCCCAGCCTGCGCTGGCACGAGGGCGTCCTGCACGTCGACAGGATGCTCAGCACCCATCACGTGCCGGCGTCGGGCCACGGCCTCCTGCTCATCCCCAGCGTCTTCGCCCACAAGCCGGCGCCCCCGGTCAGCCCCGAGGAACCGCCCTCACTGCTCTACCCGAGCCGCGCAGTGGCCACCCTGTGGGCCCCCGCGCCCGCCCCGACGCCCGAATCGGCCCTCGTACGCCTCCTCGGCGCCCCGCGGGCCCGCCTGCTCACCCTCCTCGCGGAACCCCTGGCCACCGTCGAACTCGCCCGCCGCCTCCGGGTCACACCCAGCGCCGTCTCCCAACACCTCGCCGTCCTGCACGACGCCGGCCTCGCCACCCGCACCCGCCACGGCCGCCAGGTCCTCTACCGCCGCACCCCCCTGGCCGACCGCCTCACCGCCCCCGACCGAGGGCACCTCACGTCCGACGGCCCGACCGCCGACCGAGCGGGATGAAGCCGGCCGGCCACGACCGCTCTTCACCACGGCCTGACGAAACCTCCCGCAGGCGATCTGGCTCAACCCTGGATGCGGCCTCAGAAGCCGTTGTCTCTCCGATCACGGGACATCGGTTCAAGGATCAGTTGGCTGGACGGCCGCGCAGGTTACTGGAGCCGTCGGAGCTCGCCGATGCGGCGTAGTTCAGGGTGGTCGACGTCGTCGTTGCCGATGACGATGCTTGCTCGCGTGGCCGGGTCGGCCTCGGCCAGGTACTGCCGACAGGCTGCGTGGTAGCGGTTGTCGAAGGCATTCTCGGCCTGTTCAAGTCCTCCGAAGAGCGCGGTGTCCCGCGTGGTGCCGCGCCGGCGGGCGACGGGGAAGCTGGTGTCGGCGAACACGACCTCGTCCCACAGGTGAGCCAGTTCGCTGCGCTGGAGGAAGCTGCCGTCCACGATCAGCACCGCTTCGGCCGGCGCGGTGACTGGGGGTTCGTCGATCTGCTGGTCGCTGGCCAGGTCGATGATGCGACTGCGGTAGCGGCGGTCGCCGCCGGGGCCCATCGGTGTGAGTACTGTCCGTGCGAACGCGGGAAAGTCGTAGGCGTCCTGGTAGTAGCCGACTGCTGAGTCGCGGCCCTGCCGATGGCGGTGGGCGCGCGGGTGGTGGAACCCGTCCATGGACAGGTGAATCGCAGGTCGGCCGCGACTGGCGACCGCAGATGCCAGCGCACGGGCCAGGGTCGTCTTCCCTGCGGCGGTGATACCGTCCACCGCGACCCGAAGCGGATGCCCGGGGTCCCGGGCCGTAAGGTGCTCTGCGATCCGGCCGATGACCTGGTGGCGGGTGGGCCGGCCCGAGCGATCGTCAGGCTGGGTCGCACGGGTCTTGATCAGTTCTGCCACCCTGCGGATCCTACGATGTGCAGGCGTCAGCAAGCTGATTGGACCGCACCGCTGCGGTTGAGAGAGGCTTCGCCTCCCTCGCACACCGCAACCCTGGTCGTGATGGGACTGCTGTCCGAGTTGCACGACCGGTTGCGCGGCCTGGTCCGCGAGCCACGCCAGGCGGGATCCGGACCCCACCACCGGCATCGTCGACACGATCCTCTGACAGATCATCACGCCGCCCTGCCAGGGGCCAGCCTGGATACGGGAAGCGAGCGGGTCGGCGGTTGCCCGGCTGTCGAGCTCTGATCACGTAGACGGTTGGCTGGGTGACGCCCGGAGGCCGCCTCGCGGGGTTCAGCCCGGTGCTGCGACTGACGTCGAGGCGCGGCCAACCGCCCCCGCTGCGTCCTAGTGCTCCGGCTCCCAGGCGCGGAGCAGGTCGAGCAGCCCTGCGTCTCCGTCAACGTGCAAGGAACTCGCCGGGATGCGGTCGTACAGGTAGAGGACCAACTCGCTGGCCGTGCCATGGACGGAGGCGCCGGCTGCGTCCGAGTCCTCGCCGGTCGCGGCAGTGGGCGCGGGGATGCGGGTGGAGCGTGCGCCGTCGCCGTCGACCGTGAGGCGCCACGAGCGGCCCTCGGCGGCGTGGAAGTCGAAGGCCGTGGGCTTGTGCGGCCAGGCGCTGGGCGACGCGACGCAGGTGAACAGGAACTCCTCGACACCGTCGAGTGCGACCTCGGCCGGCAGCGGCTGCGGGGCGCCCGCGGCGAGCTGGGCGTCGTAGGTGTGCACCGCGCTCTCCTGGACCCGGTGCTGGGCGACTCCGCCAGAGGTCCGCGGCGTCTGCAGGCCACTCCACCACGCCCAACAGCCGGTGTCCGGTCCTGCCTCGCGCAGGGCGCTCAGCAGAAGCTGCGTCGACGCGGCCAGCCAGGCCACCAGCGCCTCACGCTCCCGCGGCAGTTCCAGAGCGGCGCGCGCAGCGGCGGCCTCGGCCGGGGGAGCGTCGGCAGGCCCCGCGCCGACGATGGCGGCCCAGAAACGGTCTCCCCCACCCAGGTGCTTCACCAGATCGAACAGCGTCCACTCGGGGCAGGTCGGCACCTGTGCGTCGAGACTGGGCGCGGCGGCGACCGCGGTGCGGAAGGCGGTCGACCGCTCATCGATCAGTCGCAGCAGCTCAGGGAACTCAAGATTTATTTCCACGCCGGATGTCTATCACCGTGCTCCGGTGATCGAACAGCGATTTTTACAGCAGTTCGCCCTGGCGGACGCCGACTTGCGGTCCTGCTCCGCACCGCGCGGGCGTCGCGCAGCGCGAGCATGGCGACGATGCAACCGAGGATCACCACAACGGCCCAAGCAGCGTCCTGCTGGCCGCCGCCGCGGCCGTCACTGACCCGATGGCCCCTGGAGGACACCGGCGCCAGCCACACGCGACGAGCCTCACCGAAGGCGTTCCCGCTAAGGGCTCTTCCTCACGATTGTCGCGTAGGTGGGCAGCATGCCCGATTGCTCAGGCGGTGGGGCCTTACGTGCGGGTAAGTACGCACAGCAGAACGGTAGTTGAGCGCGATCGCCGTCGATCTTCCTCAATTCTTGCTCAGAAGAAAGCTCGACTTCACCGTTTTCCCGCGAACGCGGTTACGGTCGTCGCACAAGGCCGCCTCGTTGACCTGAGGTGGCCTCAGGAAAGTTTCGCATCTGGGGGAAATATGCGTTTGACGGTACGTAACACCGCCGGCCCGGTCGTCGCTTTGGCGCTGCTGAGCGGATTGGCGGCCCCCGCTTATGCGGCGGAGCCCGTGGCCCCTGCGGTGGAGCTCGTGGAGGAGGCCGCTCCCGAGGACGACTCGCTGGCGCAGCTGCCGGAGACGTCGACCAACGGGGAGGCCGGCACGACGGCGTGCGACAACCCTCGCCGCACCTGGTACGAGATCCCCTCGAAGACCGCCGTCCACATGCCGGCCAAGTTCGGCGGCACGTCCTTCAAGGACGGTCCGGGAGGCACCATGGTGGTCAGGGTGGAGCGGTCGGGGAAGGTCCTCCGGGAGGTCAGCGCGGGCGGTGAGGTCGAGGTGAGCGGCATCGTCGCCAAGGCCAAGGTCTCCATCTCGGCGAAGATCGGCACCGAGGCCGGGATCACGGTGGGTCACGAGTTCCGCAGGAACGTGACCAGCGGAAAGTACGGCCACCTGCAGTACGGCTCCTGGGGCTACTCTGTGAAGTGGGCCAAGTACGAGACCAGCGCGGATCGGTGCGGCAAGAAGCTCATCAAGAGCGGGACCGCGAAGCTGCCCACCTCCGAGGTCGGGTGGAACTACTGGGAGACGAGCTCGTGACAGCTCGGCGCAGGCCGCCGGCCGTAGCCGTTGCCCTCGCTCTCACGTCCTTCCTGGCCGCGGCGTGCAGCAGCGCGAACGCGACACCGTCGGACACGCCGTCGCCCAGGTCGCCTGTGGGGGAGACGGAGGAAGCCCAGGGAAACCGTGCCAAGGGCGCGCTGGAGTCGGTCTCTCCCGACGATCCGAAGTTCGTGGAGTCCGGCCTGGAGCGGGTGTCGGACGGCGCGCACAGCCGGCCTTCGCTCGAAAAGAGCAAGGCGTACAAGGTTTCCCTGGCCTGTGTCGGCACGGGAACCGTAAAGGTGGTCATCGGCGAAAAGACGCCGCAGTCCCTTCCCTGTGACGGAATATCCGTGAGCCACGACGTGCGGAATTCAGCGGAGGAATCGCCGATCGACGTCACGGCGGCTCCCGGAGCCACAGGAATGGTCGCCTGGCAGATCATCGCCGTTTCCTCTTGACGGTGGCGCTCGATGGGTCCTGCTCCCCGCCGGAAAAGGCGGGGAGCAGGACCCATTTCTCGTGGGACACGGGAAACAGGCCGTCGGCCTTCCGTTTGACCCGTGGCCGTCAGTGGTCCAGCTGCCTGCCGGTGTCGGCCGGGCGGCTGCCTCCGTGGGAGGCAACCAGGGCATCGGCGACGGCACTTGCGTCCGCGTCGGCTACATCAGCCGGGTATTCGGGCAGGAGGTCGTCCCAGACGGGCAGCCACGACCCGTACAGCTGCGTCTGCCCCTCGGGCCGGGCGAAGAACCACACGTGCAGGTGCGCGGCCCCGTCCCCGATCCGGTAGACGTGGGCCCGGGAGATGTGCGGCAGTGCCTGCACGTGGCGGACGATGTGAGTGGTGAGCACGCCGAGCTCGGCGGCCAGGTCGTCCGGCAGATCGGCCATGTCGTAGTGGTCGCGGGGGTACAGCATCAGCACCAGCGGCACGCCGACGCCCGGTATCCGGCTCAGCCGCCAGCGGTCGTTGAGCCAGATGCCCTCGTCGCGGGAGGCGCACTCGTCGCAGTCCGCCGGATCTTCGCCGTGCCGCGGCCGCTCGGGCAGTACGGGCGGGCGGAGCGCGGAGACGCGTAGGCCGTCCGCCTCGAAGGGACTGATGTCCCATCCGGTCATCCTTGCCAGCGGAAGCCGAAGCTCGTCATCCGCGGCTGCACGTGCGTGGTCGTAGAACTCATCGGGTCGCAAGGCCATGATCGCAAGACTAAGTGGTGTTGCAACCGGATTGCTCTGACCGGCTGTTGGCCGCGCCGGCGGCCCCCTGCCGCCCTCCGGCCCTGGTCGTCGGACCGAGGCCGGAGGGGGACACCGTGACAGCAGGCGCGGCCGCGTCCTAGCGGCGTGCGTCCACCACCGCGAGGAGCTTGCCGCTGGTCGGGCTGCGGTCCAGCGACGCGCCGTCCACCGCCTCGACCACCAGGTCCAGCAGCTGCTCCGTCACCGCCGAGCGGAGCTCCGGGTAGCCGGACAGGAAGACCTCCCGCAGTCGCTCCGCGTCCGTCGTCGGCGCCTGCTCCACCCGTACGGTCAACCGCTCGCGCGTGTCCGTCCCGTCGAGCCGGATCTGCACCTCGCCCCGGTGGCCGCCCTGTTCCCCGGCCAGGGCCACGAAGCGGCGGTAGTTGAGGAAGTACGTCGCCACCCGCATCACGTCACCGGTGCGCCCCCTCAGCTCGAAGCGGGGCGCGTGCCGGCCGCAGGGGCAGCGGCCGGGGATCTCCCGGCCGAGGTCGCCTATCAGGTACCGGCCCAGGTTCTGGCCGCGCCGGGCGTGCGTCGTGAAGACCAGTCGGCCCGTCTCGCCCGGGGCCACCGGCCGGTCCTCGGCCAGTTCCACGATCTCCATCGTGTGGAGATCGGCGTGCAGGTGGTGGACGCCGCCTGCGCTCTCCGTGCACTGGTAGCCCAGCGGGCCGAGGTCGGTGCTGCCGTAGGTGATCGAGCGGACGGCCGCGATTCCGAACTCCTCCCTCAGCGTGCGCAGTTGCTCCTGCGTGAAGTGCTCGCCGCCGTAGAAGACCTTCCGCAGGCCTCCGTACGCACGCAGCGCGTCCGCCTCCGCGTGCAGCAGCTGCCAGAGGTACGAGGGCATGCCGAAGAGGGTGTCGGCCCGGTGCTCGATGAGGGCCTCGGCCGTGGCCCGGTGGTCCGGTCCCGCGGACAGCGGCAGCTGCACCCCGCCCAGCCGCTCCAGTACGGAGAAGAAGCTGATGAAGCTGCCGTACATGCCGCCGCAGTAGAAGAGGTTGGCGGTGCGGTCCCCGACCGGGTCGTAGCCGGCGGCGAGCAGGCCGCGGGCGGCGGCGTGCATCTGGGTGTCGTAGTCGTCGTAACTGAAGACCGACAGGGCGGGAGCGCCCGTGCTGCCGCCGCTGCGGAAGTAGAGCTCGGCATCGGCCCGGGCGAGCTCCCGGGCCGGTCCCTGCACGTCCTCCTTGCCCAGCAGCGGGCCTGTGGGCAGGGGGAGTTCGACGGGCCGGACCAGGTCGTCGAGGCAGGCGGTGGTGGCGAAGGCGGCCGGGTCGGCCTGGACCGCGACGCGGCGGCTGTAGCGCTGGAGGGCGTAGACGCCGTCGTGCGGCTCGCCCGCGTAGCTCTCCAGCATGGCGCCGACCGGCGTCACGCGGGTGACGCCCGCGGCCAGGGCGGTACGGGAGAGCTCGGCGATGTCGGACGGGCTGCCCGCGAGCCCCGCCGTCTGCAGGTAGCGGCGCATCGGGCGCAGGGTGGCGATCAGCCGCTTGCGGGGCAGCGGCTTGACCCACACGCTGCGGTGCAGCGGCGAGGCCGTGAGCGGCGACCGGGTGTCGGCCATGACCCGCCACGAGCCGTCGGGCGCGGCGAACACCCGGGTCAGGCCGAGGTGCTCCTCCAGCCGGGCCACCAGCTCGGTGGTGGTCAGCTCGGCGGCCTCGGCGGGGTCCGGTCCGCCCGCCGGAGCGGAGCTCGCGGCAGGCGGGCGGGCCGCGAGGACCGCGGCGAAACGCTCGGCGAAGGCGAACACCTCCCCCTCGTCCTCCGTGTCGAGGTAGACGACCTGGGGGCTGGAACACGCCTGCTGTTCGTGGCGGCACACGTCGTCCGCGAGGGCGTCGAGCGTCCCGGCGTCCGACCAGGCGTCGCCCGTCAGGTACGCGAAGGAGATCCGGTGCCCCCACTCCACCAGCCGGCAGCCGGCCGGCACATGCGCCGCCACCCCTTCGACGGCGCCTTCCCCGCCCCATACGGCGACGGCGTCCGCGGGCGCGCACATCAGGCGCAGCCACTCCTGCCGGGAGGACGGGAAGCGCAGGACGACGACCCGCGCGGCCAGCGCGCCGCTGGGATCGAGGGCCGCGAGCTCGGCCATCAGGTGCTGGGTGAGGAGCGTGTCGGCGCTGCTGGTCTTGAGGATGTTGACGTTCCCGGCGAGCAGCCCCTCGACGATGCTCAGCGGCGCGACCGTCGAGGCGTTGCCGGGGGCGATGTGGGCGACCAGGCCGACGGGCGCCCACGCCTCGTAGACCGTCTCCCGAGGATCGGCCCGGTTCAGCCGGCCGGGCGTCGCACCGCCGAGTTCCCGGCGCAGCTTGCGGGTCAGCTCCCGCCGGCCCAGCAGGGCACCCAGCTCGGCCAGGACGGCCGGGTCCTCTCCCGCGGGCAGGTGCGCGGCGAGCCGGGCGCGTACCGGGTGGGCCGGGTCGCACAGGGCGGTGGCGAGGGCGTCGCAGGCGGCCAGCACGGTCTCGGTCTCCAGCACCGTGGCCAGCGCGGCCTCCACGGCGGCCGGCAGGCCGGCGAGCCGGCGACCGGCCTCCTCGTCGCCGATGAACGCACCCTGCCAGTAGTGGTGCGCGGCGCCGCCGTCGTGCTGCTCGTCCGCGGCACCGGTCATGGTCTTCGTCACGGTCACGCCATGCCCTTCATCAGTTCCGCTGCGGCCACCGCGCAGCTGCGGTTGCGGCTCACCCCGGCACGGCCGTGGACGGTGAACCAGGGGGTCTCCAGCTCGCACCCGCAGGCGTCGCCCGGCTGGAGGGAGGCGAGGTCGCCCATGACCACGCTCTGCGCCGGCACCGAGGTGATGTACGGCGACACGAGGTGCAGGTAGCCCCGCTCCCCGTACGGCAGGGGCTCCAGCGTGCGCGTGGAGCGGATCGTCACCCGGGACCACACGGGGGCGTGCAGCCGGTGGTGGTCGCACTCGATGTACGGGATGCAGTGCTCCACCGACCCGAAGGTGTCCCGGATGCGCTCGCCCGGGACGCCGAGCTGCTCGGTGACGCGGGCGTACAGCTCCTCCTTGCCGATGCGCCGGTCCGCGTGGCCCTTCCAGCCGCCGCCGAGGACGACGAGGGACCCCTCGGGCAGGCGCAGCGGAGGCAGCCCCATGGCCCGCATCCGCTCCAGGGTGAAGAAGAGGAAGGCCGGGAAGCCGAGGATGCGGACCGGGGCGTCCTCCCGCTCGAAGCGGCGCAGGGCGGCGATGCAGCCGAAGGGGTCGAACTCGTGGTCGCCGCCGGTGTTGCGCAGTGCGTACTCGACGCTGCGCGCCGGGGCGAAGTCGCACAGGTAGTTGTCGGTGAAGGCGGTCCCCAGGCTGAGCGAGGGGGCCGGCTCGTAGCTGTAGAGGAGGTAGTTGACCTCCTGGTCGGGGGTGATCCAGCCGTTGCGCTCGAAGATCCGGGCGACCATCCGCTGGGCGGAGCGGATGGTCCAGTGGTCGAAGAACATCTGCGACTTCTGACCGGTGGTGCCGGAGGAGGTCAGGTGCAGCTCCACGTCCTCGCGCGGGATGGAGAGCACCTCGTGCCGCTTGAAGAAGTTCGCGTGGACGAGCGGCGTCCGGTACGGCGACGCCGGGGGAGTGGCCTCGTACAGGGAGCGGAAGAACGGGGAGCGCTCGACGTGCCAGGCGTTGGTCTCCGCCATGGCGGCGGCGAACAGCTCGTCCTCCGCGGGCCCGCAGGCGTACGGGTCGGTCAGGTCGCACAGCTGCTGTACGTGCGGCAGGAGGGCCGGGTCGGGAACGGAGACCGGCGCGAGATGGGGGTTCATGGGGTGACCTCTGATGATGTGGGCAGGTGCGTCGACGCCCAGGCCGACACGTAGCAGTCCAGATAGGGCTGGAGGGGCGGTTCGACGGCGACGCCGCGGAAGTCGATGCGCTCGCTGGAACGGGACAGGACGGCGTAGTCGTGGAAGCCGTCGTCGTCCGCGCGCATCGCCGGGTAGACGGCCCCGGCGACGAACCCCTCGGCCAGGAACGCCGAGAGGACCTCCTGGTGCGCGAGCGGCACCAGGGCCTCGACGTAGCCCGCGCCCGCTCGGGCCAGGGCCCGGGTGACGGGTTCGAGGCACGCGGCCGCGGCGGCCGGGTCGGGGTGGACGGTGAGCAGGGAGCCGTACCCGCCGGCGCGGTTGAGGTAGGCGTAGACCTCGAACCGGCCGTCTTCGGGAGTGAGCAGCACGTTCGGCGTGTGCAGCGGGTAGAACCAGCCCTCGGCGCTCGGGAACCGCTCGCGGAAGCGGCGCCGTACGAAGGCCGGCGCCTCGATCATCTCCAGCCGGTCGCCGACACCTTGGGCCGACGGCGGCGCAGGGTGCGGGACGGTGACGGCCCGCACCCCGGGGTAGCCGATGCCCAGCGCGGCCTCGGCGGTGCGCAGCAGCGGCAGGAGCGGGGCGGGCACTTCGGTGACGGGAATCCGGCGATCCAGCACCCCGACGGAGTGACGCGCGTAGAGTGCGAGGCTTTCACGGCTGCGGAGGTCCACCGCGTTGGGCAGGATGCCCAGCGGGCGGAAGCCGTTGCGGGCGACGACGCGTTGCGGGCCGGCGCTGACGGTGCGCACGGTCGCGTACACCGAGTCCAGCCGTCCCGTGTCCAGCATGCCCGCGCACAGGGCCTCGGTCAGGGCGGCGGCCAGGCCCGCCGAGCGGTGCTCGGGGTGCACGGCGATGCCCTCCAGGCGGCCGATGCGGCTGCCCGCCTCACCGTGGATGGCGGCGGACGCGGTCAGGGCCCCGGTCTCGGCGCAGCGGCCGACCAGCCACAGGGAGTACGGGTCCTCGATGAGCCGGGCCATCTCGGCCGGATCGGTGCCCAGGGCCACCGGGTAGTGCGGTCCGTAGACGGCGTAGTAGAGCTGGCGCAGTTCGGCGATGTCCGAGCGGGCGGCGGGCGTGATGAGGGGGTTCACCGCTCGCCTCCGGCGGGTTCCGCCGCGGCCGGTGCGGGCGCGGGGGACCGCAGCAGGGCCAGCGCGCAGGCCGCGGGAACCAGCCCGGCGCCCTGCACCAGGCACAGCGTCCGTGGGGAGAGGAAGTCGCCGGCGAAGCCGAACGCCAAGGACGCCACCGGCAGGGAGGCGCCCAGCACGGCCTGCATCACGGCGAAGAAGCCGGGCTTGTCGGCCGGCGGTACCAGCCGCTGGAAGAGCGCCACGAAGCGGACGCTGACGGCCCCGGCACACCAGCCGGCCACGGCCAGGCAGGCCGCGATGACCACACGGTCCGCGAACAGCCCCGGCAGCGCGAGGGCGAGGGCCATCAGGCCCAGGCAGCAGGCGCCGACGGCCGTGGGGCGTCCCGGCACGCGGGTGCCGGTGAAGGCGCCGACCAGCGCGCCGGTGCCCAGGGAGGCCTCCAGCAGGGCCACGGTGCCGCCCCCGCCCGCGAGGACCGAGCGGGTGTAGAGGGGGATGACGACGAACACGGCGGTGGTGAAGAGGTTCGCCGCGGTGAAGCAGATCAGGATGCGCCGCACGTACGGGAGTTCCGAGAGGATGCGGCGCAGCGTGCGCCGCTGGGGCGCGGCCGACGCGCCGGCTCCGACGCCCGGCACGACGGTACGGAAGCGGGCGCTCGCGACGAGGAGGGCGGCGCAGAGGTAGGCGGCTGCGCAGCCGACGGCCAGCCCCGCCACGCCGGTCCGGTCGACGGTGAGGGCGCCGAGCAGCGCTCCACCGAGGCCGGCCAGGGACTGGGTGGACAGCTCGAAGCCGGTGGCGGTCTCGATGTCGGCGTCGTCGACGAGTTCGGGCACCGAGGTGGTCAGGCAGGGGTCGAAGAACGCCTGGCAGGTCGCCAGGGCGAGACCGGCGGCGTACACGGTGGCGAGCGGCAGGCCACCGCCGTACGCCCACAGCGCGAGCACACCCGAGGCGCCCCCGGCCAGGGCGGCGGCGGTGCGCAGCACCGAACGGTGCGCGAACCGGGCGACCGCTGCGGCCACCACGGGCGCCAGCGCCACGGCGGGCAGCGTGCAGGCCGCCATGAACAGCCCGGAGGCGAGCCCCCGCGTATCGTGCACGGCGTAGGCGACGATCCACCAGGACACGCCGACCTGGAACATCCGTGCGGCGGCCTGGGTGAGTATCTGGCCGAGCCACACGGCGCCGAAGGCGCGGTTGCGCAGCACAAGCGGAGCGCGCCGCCGGTCGGCCCCGGTCGCCGTGCCGGTCTCGGCCACGGACGAGGCGCTCATGCGGTCGGCCTCTCGTCGAGGACCCGGACGAGCTTGCCCGAGCGCGGATTGACGGCGAGGTCGCGGTGGTGCACCCACTCCACGGACAGCGGGTGCACGAATCCGGCGCGCACACTGTCCGGATAGAGCGGCCGGACGTTCTCCAGCTCCGCGACGACGGACTCGGCCAGTTCCTTCCGGCCGTGCTCGCCGGGGGCCGTCGCCAGCCGCAGGACGAGCCCGTCGCGGCCTTCCCAGCGGCGGACGACGAGCTGCATGCCGACCACGTGCCCCGCGGTGTCCGCCGCGGCCACGGCGTCCTGGGCGTCCTGGGTGTAGAGGGAGACGGGACCCACCCGTACGCCCTCCTCGGCGCGGCCGAGTATCCGGAAGTGCCCGGGCCCGCCGCCCGTCCACTCGGCCCGGTCGCCCGCGGGGTAGCGGATGATCGGCATGAGGCGGCGGAAGAGGCTGGTGACGACGACCCGGCCGGGCCGGCCCGGTTCCGTGATGGGCTCATCGGTGGAGTCGTCGAGGATCTCGACGACCGAGTACGGCGTGAAGGCGCGGTGCACCCGGGCGTCGGAGCCGGGCACGGGGCGGCCTAGGAGGCCCGCGTCGACGCTGGCGTACCCGACGGAACGGGCCTCGGCGCGGGGGAACGCGGTGGCCAGCAGGCGCCGCTGGTCGTCGAAGAGGGCCTCGCCGCCGAAGAGGAGCAGCTCCACCGAGTCGAGCCGGACACCGGACGACACGGCCTGCTCGGCGAGCCGGCACAGGGTGGTCGGTGTTCCGGCCAGTACCTGCGCGGCGAGATCGCGCAGCGTGGGGAGCGTCGACTCCAGCGGCGCGCCGCCGCCGATGGGCAGGCGGACGTTGTCCACGGGCGCGTGGGTGAGCGAGTCGAGGACGAAGAGGAAGCTGGCGTACAGCTCCCCGGCGTAGAAGAGGTCCGCGACGCGGTGTCCCGGGCGCAGGCCCGTGTCCACGAGTCCCTGGCCGAAGGCGGTGACGAACGTGCGCCACTCGTCACGTGTGTAGACGGAGAACTTGGGGGACCCGGTGGTGCCGCCGGTCTTGTAGACCGTGGCCTCGCTGAGCGGACCGGTCAGCACGCGGCTGTCGTGAAGGGTGTTGGCTGCCCAGAACGCTCGCTGGTCGACCACCGGCAGGTCGGTGAGGTGGTCGGCGTTGGGCGGCAGGGACGCGTAAAGCTCCTGGTAGAAGGGCGAGTTGTGACGGGCGAAACGTATGAGGTCCGAAAGTTGCTGGGCGGACATGAGCCTTTGCCTGGTGACGGAAATGGAACGGGAGTCACGGGCGGGGCGCGTGGAGAGCGCGAACTCTCCTGCCGGCCCGGCCGGTGTGAACGAGGGCCCCCCGGCACCCCGCCTCCTCGATGCGCGCCAAAACATGACGCGCAGTCACAATGATGAAACATCAGTGTCCATGTCACCAAACTGGGCAAGGATTTTCGGCCAGGGCGGCCAAATCCGCCGGAATTTTCCAGAGGTGGCCGAGAGAGCCCACGTGGTCGGGTGTCCGGAACGGCTCACCGGCGTGCTGCACCAGCACGCTGTCCGTGGGAGGAGGGAGGGCTGGCCCGGCGGTGTGGTGGTGCCCGACACGGCCACCCGCCGCCCCCGTCCCGCCCGGCTCGCGGCTGCCGCGACCGCTGCCGAACGGCGCGGCGCCCCGGCTCTCGGTCGCGGTACTTTGCCTGATCCCGACCTGGACGGCGGCCCCGATCCGCCGAAAAGGGCCGGCGTCCCCCCCCCCGGCTGCCGTATCCGTCGTTGTTCAGCTCGTGCGGGTCAACGGCTGCCCGGCGAAGCGCACCCCTGCCAGGCCGTGAGCCATGAGGTTGCGGATGTTGCCGTGATCAGTGTCGTCCGGCGTCGCGAGCACGCTGCGATAGTGCTCACCGAATGCCAGCAGCGCTTCCTGGTCGCTCAGCCCTTCCAGCAGAGCCAGTCCGAGCGTCTTGCAGGAACCCTCGTTCTCACCCGCGGCATTCTCCAGCTCCCCATTGCGGAACGCCTGCGGCTGGTACTCGTAATGCGCGGCGATGAAGGCCAAGGTGTCGGCGAACTCGTGCTCACCTGACGCGAGGCTTGCCCGGAACGAGTGCAGGTCGGTCATGTCGTTTCCCTCGGGTTGAACAGACGATCCGATTGCCGTCTGTGACCGGACGACATTACCCCCTGGTGCTCACGACACGATCTTGCTCGACCGGCCATCCGGCGACGGCGGAGCCGGCCGCCGTGCAGCCGCAGCCGCCTCGCCCTCTGGCCCGTACGCGGCGGGGGAAAGGCCACGCGCTGCGTTGCCGCGCCCCTGGAGCGGCTCGGTTGCCGACCCCACACCTTCGCGAACCCCACCTACCTCGCCTGAAGCATCCGCGCCCGCCTCGGGGTCCGCTGCGGGAGTCGCCTGCTCACTCTGCCGGCCGACCTCCCGAGTGGCTAGTCACTTTCGTATCGGACCTGCTCCTCCTCAAGTCGCACCGGCGGCGGCCGGGAATCATCTTGCGGGCGCTGTCGGCGGTTGATCGTCCGCCGGGATGATTCAGGCATGGACTGGGCTCAGGAAATCGATTCGCTCGCCCTCGCGACCGCCGAGCGGCTCGCCCGACAGCACGTCGGTGTCGTGGTCGCCGCCGTCGCCGACGGGCACGTGGGGTTCGCAGGTGCGGGATCCGCCGGTGGGACCGGCAGCGGGACCCCGGGCGCGGACACGCTGTTCGAGATCGGCTCGGTGACCAAGACCTTCACCGCGCTGACCCTCGCCCGGATGGCGGTCACGGGCGCGGTGGAGCTCGACGAGCCGCTGGCCCGGCTCCTCCCCGACGGCACGGCCGTACCGTCGCGGGACGGGCAGGACATCACCCTGCGGCACCTGGCCACCCACACCTCCGGCCTGCCCCGCCTGCCCAAGGGCATGATGCTCCGGGCCCTGCTGCGCCCCCGCACTCCGGACCCGTACGCCGACTGCACCGCCGACGCGTTGCTGTCCGGGCTGGCCCGCACCCGCCTCCGCTCGGCTCCGGGCCGCCGGATGCACTACTCCAACCTCGGAGCCGGACTCCTCGGGCTGGCCCTGGCCCGCCGCGCCGGCATCACGTACGGGGAACTGGTCGGCTCACAGGTGTGTGCCCCGCTCGGCATGTCCGACACCCTGGTGGCGGCCCACGCCACCCGGCCCGGCCGGCTCGCCCAGGGCCACGACAGGAAGAGGCGCCCCACCCCGCCGTGGAACCTGGCGGACCTCGCGGGGGCGGGCGGGCTGTGGTCGTCCGCGACCGACCTGGTGTCCTACGTACGGGCCCAGCTGGACGGCGGCCCTGCCGAGCTCGCGGAGGCGATCCGCCTCTCCCGGCAGGTCGAGCACCGCAGCACCCGCTTCACCTGGATGCACCTCGGCTGGACCGCCCACCGCCTCCACCCCCGCCAGGGCGCCCACCTCCAGATTTGGCACAACGGCGGGACGGGAGGCTTCTCCTCCTTCGCCGGCTTCGACCCCGAGACCGGCACGGCCGTCATTGTCCTGAGCAACACCCAGCGCGGCGTCGACGCCGCCGCCTTCGACCTGCTCCGCACCCTCCAGGGGCGGGTCTGCGCGCGCGACGCCTCATAGCCGTCGACCCTGCCGCCCGACCTCGCGGAGGGCCGCGCGTCCCTCCACCGGGGTCCAGCGCATCGCCACCCGTCCGGCCGACGGCGAGGGGGCCTTGCCGAGGTCCTGGGGCCCGTCAGCGGTGGCCGAGCACGTTGACCACCAGGCCGTTGGGATCACGGACGAAGAACCGGCGTACCCCCCACTCCTCGTCCTGCAGGGGGTGAACGATCTCCGCGCCGCTCTCCCGCACGGCCGCGTAGGCCGCGTCCACGTCATCCACTTCGATGCTCATATCGGGAGCGACGGGTGCGGTCTTGTCGCCGGCCATGAAGCTGATCTGCGCCGTCGGACTGGACGGGGCCGCGAGCGTCATGATCCAGCCGTGGTTCATCACCTCCTGGAATCCGAGCAGGCCGTAGAACTCCCGGCTTTCCCGCGGGGCTTGCGAGTGGACATTGGGTACGACACGGCGAACGGCCATCGGTGACTCCCGGGGACAACAGACCGGCGTTGACGGTTTCCAGGAGTACTGCACCACACCGACCGTCGCACTCCGCGAGGTGGCCGAGCGGGGCGTCTCACCGCCGTGTCGGGCGTCGCGGCCTTCGGCGCCGCTTCTCGTACGCCTCGCGGATCCCGCCGGCCAGCCCCAGCAGCACCGCCGCTCCGACCGTCACCGCGGCCGCGGTGCGCAGGCCCCAGCCGTGGGCGTCCCCGGCAGCCCGCGGGGAGACCTTGCCCTGCGGGTCGCGCAGCACCGCCAGCGACTCGCCCTCCTCCGCGAGCCGCGAGGGGATGTCCAGGTGCTCCGGGCCGCCCGCGGGGCAGTCCAGATGGTGGTCGTACAAGGTGCGGGTCGTGGAGGTCCAGTGTCCTTGGGCGTCCATGGAGGACTCCGTCCGGGTGTGCTTGCCGACCTCCAGCACGACGCAGCTGATCTCGACGCCCCGGTCTTCCAGCGCACCGTGCCCCACGGACACGAGCGCGAAGAAGGCGCCGAAGCCGGCCGGGAGGGCGGACAGCGAGATGAGCGAGGCCCCGCGCCGCGCGGCGCGGGCGGCGTGCCAACCGAGCAGGGCCAGCGGGAGCAGCAGCCCGCCGAGGAAGAACTCCCAGGGGCCCAACGGCCCGTACGCCGACTCCCAGGCCACCCCGAACGCCAGGGCCGCGGCCAGCGGCGGCGCGGCCACCGCCAGCGCGGTCCGCCACAGCCCGCGCCCCCATCCCCCTTGCCAGCCCGCCATGCCCGCCCCCCGTGGCTCGTACGCGTGCCTTCAGGTAACCGCGACGGCACGGGCACGTAAAGGGAGCGGGACTCCGTGATCAAGGGCTGCCCTTTCCGGGCCTGTCGATCCGGGCCGTGTTCCTGAGGGATGCGCACCGTGAGCCGGCGCTCGACAGATTCCCGTCATGAGTGACGACGAGGACTACCTGGACAAGAGCCCAGCGGCCGCACGGATGGGCAAGGCCGCGGAATACCTGGTCGCGGCCTCGTCCATCCTCAGCCACGGGCGGCGAGTTGAACGTTTCCACTTCGCTCGTGGACGACGAGGGCGTGGACCTCGTCTTCCATCGCCGCGGGAGCTCCGCGACCCTGGCGGTGCAGGTGAAGGCGAGGATGTCCACCGGGACGCAGGTTCAACAGGGCAGGCTGATGGCCTTCGTACGGTCGCAGACGTTTCAGCCGCGAACCGACCTGGACATGCTGTTCGTCGCCGTGGACGTCGAGCGGGGGGCCGTCATGACGGCCTGGCTGATCCCGAGCGGGACGTTCGGAGAGATGGTGACGGAGCCCAACAGCAGAGGCCGCTTCCGGTTCTCGGCGTCGATGAAGCCGGATGCCAAGGACCGCTGGAGCCCGTTCCAGCTCACGGCTGCGGAACTGCCGAGGCGCATCCTTGCCCGGCTCACAGAGCTGGAGAAGACGGGGGCCGAGTAGCGCCGCAGGCACGCGAAGCGGCCGATGCCTGCCGCCCCGCGCAGCTGGGGCGGCCCGCACGCGCGGCAGCTGATGCTCGTCCTGGACCGCACGGACGGACAGGCGGCAGCACTGGCCCGGTACCAGAGCCTTCAGACCCCGCCCCTGCCGACGGCTCGGCCTCCCACGACGCGACCCACCGGAGCCGGCCCGCCGCCGGCACTGGCGTCCGCTGGGGAGAGGCTGCCGGGCTGGTTCTCATGGGCGGGTCAGGCGGTGCGGCCGGGCCGCGGTGAGCCGCCCCCCGAGCACGGCGCCGTGGGGAAGGCCGCGGCGGCTCCGGCGGCGGCCGAGTCGCCCATCCGGCCGAAACCCGCCCTCACCAGGGCAGGCCGGTCATAGCCTCGGGTCATGACCATGACCCAGGACACGACGTACCAGTTCCGTACCGCCCGCCCTGAGGACACCGGGGCCATCGAGTCCCTTGACGGATCCTTCACCACCGACACCGTCTTCGAAGTGGCCGTGACCGAGGACGGCTTCGCCCTGCGCGAGGTCCCGGTGGACCCGCCGCTGGTCAAGGTGTTCCCCGAGGACGACGGCAGTGCCGAGGACGACGAGGCGGAGGACGAGGACGCCGACAGCCGTACCTTCGTGGCCGTCGCTGCCGACGGCGGTCTCGCCGGCTTCGCCGCCGTGTCCTACTCACCGTGGAACCGGCGCCTGACCGTCGAGGACATCGAGGTCGCCCCGAAGCACCGGGGCCGGGGCGTCGGCCGTGCGCTGATGGACCTCGCGGTGGACTTCGCCCACGAACGCGGCGCCGACCACGTCTGGTTGGAAGTGAGCAACGTCAACGCCCCGGCCATCCACGCCTACCGCCGGATGGGCTTCGCCTTCTGCGGCCTGGACACCACGCTCTACCACGGCACCGAATCCGAGGGTGAGCAGGCGCTCTACATGAGCATGCCCTGCCGCTGAGCCGCCGGCAGACAGCTGACGACGAGGCCGGAGCCGTCACCCGGTCCGACCGTAACGGTCAGCACCCAGGCGGCGGGGCCGGCGCGTACCACTGCGCGCCGCTCTGCTCCGCCCGCCCGTCCGCCGCATCGAAGAGAACGCGCGGCTGGACGGGGCGCACGGGCCGCGCTCCGAGCACACGGAGCATCTTGCCGCCCTGGAGCGGGAACTGGCCGACGCCGGACTGGCGCTCCCCGACGGCTTCGCCGCCTTCTACGGCAGCGAGCACCTCTGCGGCACCTTCGACGAGGTCTCGGTGACGGCCTGCTGGAGCCACCTCTCCGGTCCGCTGCACAGCCCGGCCGAGGAAGGCACCCGTCTCGTGCGGTTCCTGCGCGACCAGCAGGACTGCGTCATCTGGTACCTGTACCTGCGCCCCTCCGGCGAGGCGTCCGTGGTCTTCTCGCACGTGGAACTGGAGTCCGCCGGCTGGTGGGCGCAGGGGGAGCCGACCGAGGAGGCCCGTGCCGCGGTGGCCTCCTCGCTGACGCGGTGCGCCGACACCTTCGAGGAGTTCGCGTACCGCTTCGTCGTGGAGAACGAACTGTGGATGCACGCGAACTCCGCCGACGCCGAGAGCCCGCCCCCTCCCCACCTCCAGGCGTACGCCGACCACTACGCCTGCGCCGACTCCTGACCGGGCGGCGTGCCCGCCCGCGGCCGCCGCTGCTGCGCCGACCCGGCAACGTGGTGCGTACGTTTACCCGGCAACACCGGCGGGAGGGCCGGTGCCGACGTACGGTCGAGCAACGACCAGCCCCGGCGGCCGGCACCGCACACCCTGCGCCGGCCGCCGGGGCCGGCCCCTCCACGCATGACCGGAACAGGAGCGGAGCAGCCGATGCTTCTCTACGCCCAGACCCCCGCACGGCGGAACCGCCAGATCCTCGCGGACCTGATCGCCGTGGTCGTGATCGCCGGCGCGGTGTGGTTCGCGCTGGCCGTCCACGACGCGATCATGCAGCTGGCCGAACCGGGACGGAAGGTGGAGAGCGCCGGCGAAGGCTTCGCCGGCGCCCTCGGCGACGCCGGTGAAAAGGCCTCGGACGTGCCGCTGGTCGGCGGCCTCCTGGAGAAGCCGTTCCAGTCCGCGGCCGACGCCGGCACCGGGCTCGCCGACGCCGGACGGTCCCTGCAGGACGCCGTCAGCCAGTTGGCCACCCTGACCGCAGTCGTCCTGATCGTCGTCCCCGCAGCCTTCGTACTCCTGGTGTGGCTTCCCCTGCGCCTGCGTTGGATCCGTCGCAGCGCCGCCGTCCGCAGCCTGTCCGACGCACCCGGAGGCGCCGACCTCCTCGCGCTGCGCGCCCTCACCGGCCCGCCGGGCGACCTCCGTGCGATCCCCGCCCCGCCGGGCGGTCTCGCGGACGCCTGGCGTCGCGGTGACCGGGAAGTCGTCACGGCCCTGTCCGAGATCACACTCAGGCGCGCGGGCCTGCGGCCCTGACGGCATGTCGCAGATGGGCCTGGTGGGGGTGAAAACCGCTATGTAATGTCACATCGCATGTTGCTCTTACGCCGTGCGGCATCGGCCGCCGCCCTCCTCGTCACCGTCCTCCCCGTGACCCTCGCCTCGCCCGCGCACGCCGCCGACGCCACCCCCGCCTGCCACCCCCCGGCCTCCGTACCGCTCGACGCCGAACAGGCACGCCTCGCGGACACCCGCACCACCGCCCTGGTCGAACGAGCCGGGTTCGCGGACTTCGTACGGCGCTTCCCCGCCGCCCTGTGCACGACACGTACCCCCGCCGATGCCGAACGGCTCCTCGACTCCTGGGGCCAGGCCCTCTGGCAGGCCTCCGTACGGCGCGCCCAAGGGCAGCGGCCCGGCGGCGACCTCGCCCCCGGCGACGACCGCCCCCTGTACTGGGCACGGCTCTCCATGACCGCCGCACTCGCCCGCTGGCAGCCGGCCTTCACCGTCGACCGGGCGGCGCTCCGCGCCCGCTTCGAAGACGCCTCCCGCGGCCTCACCGACAACGCCTTCCGGGCCGCTCCCGGCGTACGACGCGTCTTCATCAGCGGCTTCGACCCCTTCGGGCTCGACGCGGAGATCCGCCGCGCCAACCCCTCGGGATCCGCCGCCCTCCAGCTCAACGGAATGCGCGTCACCCTTGCCGACGGCAGCCAGGCCGAGATCCGCGCCGTCGTCCTGCCCGTGCGGTACGCCGACTTCGACGCCGGCATCGTGGAGCGGGCGTTCGCCCCCCGCCTGGCCGCCGGACCCGCCCCGGCCGACATCATCACCACCGTCAGCCAGGGCTACCCCGGCATCTTCACCCTGGAGGACTGGGCGGGGCGGGCGCGGTCCGCCGACCCGTACCCCGACAACGCCCGCGCCCTCTCCGGTGGCACCCGCGAGCACCCGGTGACGGCCCCCGGCCTCGGCCCGGGCCCGGAGTTCATCCGCACCACGCTGCCCGCCGACGCCGTGACCGCCGCCGTCCAGACCCCGTACCCGGTCCTCCTCAACCCCGACGTGACCGAGATCCCGGCAGGCGCCACCACCCCCGTCGACCGGACCGACGGCCCGACACCCGGCTCGCGCGCCGTGGCCGGCGGCGGTGGCGGCTACCTCTCCAACGAGGTCGCCTACCGCTCCAACCGGCTGCGCACCGAACTCGCCCCGCACCTGCCCGGCGGCCACCTCCACACCCCTGTACTCACCGGCCTGCCCGCCGACCCCCGACTGCTGACCGGCCCCGAGTTCGAACGCAACGAGAACGCGATCACCGCCGAGGTCCGCACCGTCCTCCAACACGCCGCCGTACCCCGCTAGTCAGTGCCCGACGGGTCGTGTGACGCTCCCGCCGGCGTCCGGCAGGTGAACGGGTCCGGGTGCCGGACCGCGGAGAGGGGAGGCCCACCGGCAGCACCCCCGACGGAGTTGCTAGGTTCCGGACCATGGGGCGGAACACCTGGATGACCAGGTACTTCGGTGGGGGCGCACTGCTGTGCGCGGTGTTGGCCGTGTGGAGGCTGCTGCTCGGTGCGGGCATGTCGGTGTACCGGCCGGACGTCGTCGCACTCGGGGCGGTGGCCTTGGCCCTGACCGCCGGGTGGGTGTGGTCGGGTTCCCGGCCGGTCCGGGCCGCATCTCGGCGGCAGGTCGAGCCGGTGCCGGCGCCGCCCACGCGGCTGCCTTGGGACCGGTTCAGCCGGTTCGTGATCCTTCAGTGGCTGCTGGGCTTGCTGGTGCTCCTGCCCGCCGTGTCCGTGGTGACCGAGCTGGCCACCCGTCCGGATGGTGATGACCTGAGGCGGATCGCGGCGATACAGAAAGCCGGGGCCGAGGTAGCCGAGGGCAGCGTCGTCGCGACTCACCGGCTGGTCAAGGACGACCCCAAGTACCCGATGTACAGCGGTGACGTAACGGTTGAAGTCCCCCTCCGTACCCGGGACGGCGCCGTTGCGGGCAAGCGGCGGGTGGAGGTGGTGAACGGACACTTCGGGCGTCAGGCCTACGGGGTTTCCGGCCAGACCCACCAGGTGTTGTACGCCCCGACCGCCCCGGAACTCGGTGGCGTGGTGGACTACTCGGGCAACCTCGGCCGTTACGCGAGGACGGGCTCTCTGCTCGCGTTCTCCCTGCCGGCCTATGGCACCGTGTTCGCCATCATTCCCGGGGGACTCCTGCTGTTCGTCCTGGCCATGAAGCTGATCCCGCTCCGGCCGGTCGACGCAGCCGCCCGAACCCTTCGTGACGACGCGGCCGGCGGGGCGCCACTGCCCGCCGTCCGCGCACGGATCACCGCGGCCCGGCGAGCCGACCACATCTCGCTGGGCTCCGTGGACGGCACGGTCCGCGTGACGTCGGACCACAAGCTGCGCATCGAGCTGGAGGACGGTTCCGAGGTGCTGGTCGGCAACCAGGACGTCGAGCCCTCCGCCCTTGCCCTCATCGCGGCGCGCATGGGAGCACGGCCGGGCTGGTTGTGCGGTGCCCGGAACTGGCGTCTGATCAGGAGCGATCAGCCCGTCGTCTTCGTCACCGACGAGGGTGAGGTGGCGTGGCTGAAAATGGCCCGCGAGGACTTCCAGCAGGTCCTCGTCCCGGCCGCCCCCGTGCAGCCCGACGCGGAGCGCCGCACGGTACTCTCCCCCGCGCCCAGCGCCGTGGTGGCGGGGGCGCACTGGCCCTGGCTCACCGGCATGCTGCTGTCCTACGGTCTCGTCGTCCTCGTGCTGACGGTGCCGATGTCCTGGGGCGCCGCGTGGGGCGCGGCCGTACTCGCCGCGGTCGTAGCCGTGGCTTCCTGCGTGTTCCTGACACGGCGCCGGGCGGCACTCTCCGACCGGGCGGACGGCTGGGAGATCCACGAAACCCGCGATCCGGAACTGGACCCGGCCTGAGACCGACCGCTCCTCGGGAAGGGTTACCGAACCTTTGCCCGATCACCCTGAAGGCCGAGCGGGTCTGCGGCCGGTCAGAGGGCCTGAGGTCGGATGAGGGCCGCCGTAGCGAAGGAGGTGCGCCATGTACGAAGGCTTCCGCTTCCGCTACCTCCACGCCGGAGTGGGCTTTGCCGCCGACCTACGCGCTGACGCGTACGAGACGGACGGACCTCCGCCCCCACCGGCCTTCCTCATCCACCGCTCGCTGTACCTGCGGCTTCCCTCGAAGCAAACCCCGTACTGGCTGGAGGCGGCCTGGCTCGCCTTCGGGGCTTCCCTGCACGCGGAACAGCTGGTCGGCGGCCGGGCCCTGGTCCTCGACGTCGATGCCTTCACGTACCCGGGCGGCGACTTCCGCGCTGAGATCGGCGCCCTGGCCATCGACGGATGGATCCACCGCCGTTCGGGCTTGCCCCGTGCAGCGCCTCGATGACGTACGACAGGCCCTCCCACCGCGTCACCTTCACCTGGCCGGGCCCACTCGTCCCCTTCGCGGACGAGCTCCCACCACCGCCACCCGCCGCGAGATGAGTCGGCGACCACAACGGGCGAGGAGTCCGTGCCGCCCATGCGATGGCGGCGGTCTGGCCCTGGCTGACGGGGGCTGCCCCGAGTCGCGCTCTTGGCGTCAGTCGAAGATCTCACTGGACCAGTACTGCCGCACGCACCGCTCCGGGTCGCCCTGCTCGAAGCCCAGACCATAGGCCGTGGTCCGCTCGTACTTGCTCCCGTGCGGGTGCTGGGCGCCACCGACCACGCTGTCTGCGGCCGACACCAGGGCATCGACGGCAGCGTTCAGATCGGCCTTGTCGACATACCCCTGCCGCTCGGCGTGCCTGCTCCAGGCACCGCTGAAGCAGTCCGCGATCAGCTCGGACTCCTTCACCGGGAAGGCATGGCCCTGCTGGTCGAGGACCGGCCGATCGTTGTTCATCAGCACGATGTCCCGCCACCCTCGCTGCTCCATGTAGGCGTGCTGGACCTCGTGGCCGTACTCATGGGCCAGGACGGCGGCCACTGCGAAGTCACCGTTCTCGGCGCGCAGCTTCGCCGCCGCGCCGAACGGGAAGAAGACCCCGCCGGTGAACACGACCCCTTCCTTGTTGGTGTAGCGGTCCGCCGGGCAGTAGAAGATGTCCTGCGTGTTGGAGGTGACCGGTTCCGCGGAGCAGGCACTGCGGTAGCTCTCGCCGGCCATCGGAACGGTGTAGAAGGCGGAGGGTGCCTTCAGGCCGATCTCCTTGAAGTGCTCCGCCCAGTAGAGGGCGACGTTGCCGAAGGAGAAGTCCAGGTACTCGGCCATCCCCTCGGGCGTACCGGTGGGAATGTCCTGCGCGTGCTCCGCCGGGGCGGTGGGTGTGGGCGGCGGCACCGGCGCGACGCCCGTAAGGAGCAGTGCGGTGAGAAGCCCCGAGCACAAGCCGACAAGCCGGATGCGGTGCCGCATGACGATCTCCCGACATTTGACCTCGTCTCCACCGTGCGCCCGGCCCGGGCCGGGGGCAACCCAGGACAGGAGTTGTGCCGTCTCACCAGGCGGTCGCATGCCCCGGACGGTCGGGGGCTTCGTGAGGTCAGTGCCGGAGGCGTGCCGGGGGGCTGGGCCTGGTCCGTACGGGATCTGCGCGGGGTGCTGCGGCGGGCCGGGATCGGGCCGGAGGTGGACCTCGGCAACCCGAGTGCGGTGCGTTGCGGGCGGATCCGCGCCTGTGGCCCGACAGGGCCTGGGTGCGGCGGCCGGCCGGCTGCTTCATGGCTGTGGGGTTGCTGCTGCCGGGGGCGGTCCTGTTCCGGGTCGGCTTGTGGGATGTGATGGGAGCGCTGACCTTCGGCGGCCGCGTCGTCGGGGCGGTGTTCCTGGCCGGCGCACCGGCGGAGGTGGGCGCGGCGGTCGCCGCGGCGGACTTCTGGGGCAAGCGGAGGGTGCGCTACTGCGGACCCGCCGTTGTTTTATGGGGTGATGTACAGGCAGCCGATGCCGAGCATGGCTTGGTGGGCACCCTCCGCCCTTGAACCGGCAGCCGTGGACGATCTTCCGGGTCTTCCTGTGGGCCAATGTGTGCTCGACGCGGGCGCGAACGGCCCCGGAAGGTGTCGGACCTCTGCGGAGCCCGGGGCCGCAGGCACCGGCAGATAGGTACTGCCTCAGAATGTGGCTGTGGATGACAGGTGGGATGTACGGCCCGACAGTGACCGTCCTCAGTGGACCCTGAACCCGTATCTGGGTGTGGGCCCGCTGCGTTTCGGTATGAACCCCGACGAGGTATCGGCCGTCCTTGCCCGCGTGACGACAGAGACTCAATGGTTCATCACCACACAGCTCGGTGACGGTCGGGAGGCCAGGGAGGAGGGCGGGTACCGGGAGTTCGGGCTTTCCCTCTTCTACAACCGGGAGGAGAAGCTCGAGGGGCTCACTGTCGATGGCCTGCGGGGACCACAGGTCCTCGCCGAAGGAGTGGCCCTGACGGGCCGCGTGCCTTCCGAGGTGGAACGGTGGATGACCGACCGTGCCGAGGCACGGTTCCCCGAAGACGATCTCGAGCTCGGCTACCTGGGCACCGGTATCCCGGGCTCATGGAGCCTCGGGCTGGTGGTCAACGTACAGCGTGTAGCCGATCACCTAGTGACACGCCCAGTGATCTTCGCTGAACACGTACTGGACGACGCACACCACATCCTTCCCCGGCAGGCATGGATCATCTACTGAGGGATGCCCCGTAAGTGCCCTTCAGGTTGGTGGACAGATGACCGGGCTGATGTTCCGGCCGCTCGCTATCCGGCGAGGTTGAGTTTGTGCAGGCGTGCGACGCCCAACCGCGATGACTGCCAGTACGAGGGCGAAAGCTGGCCATGCGACGACCTGCTCGACCTTGCCTCACCCTACGCTGATCACCCTGACTACTCGCGACACCCCTGAGACAGAGATCGTTTACGGGACAGCCCTTACCCAGATCGCCTGGGCGGCGCGCGACGCCTCTCAGAATGGACCGACGGGCACCCTCACCGTGGCCTCCCAAGGGAACTGCTCGCGCTTCGTCGACATGGCAACACCTGACGAGTTGTAGGGCGTCGCGCAGTCCTGTCTCCGATGGCGCATCGGCGGCACCTGTGCGGTCTTCGTGAGACTCGCTGGTCGGGGTTCTCACCCCGTCGGGCGTTCAGCGCCTCGTCTCGTACCTGGTCAGGATCACGCCGCAGGGAAGAGTCCGGGTCTCCACCAGGTTCAGGTTCACCCAGCTGTCCAGCGCGGTGAAGAACGGCGTGCCGCCGCCCACCAGGACCGGCGCGGTGGCCAGTACGTACTCGTCGATCAGCCCGGCCCGCATGGCCGCTCCGGCGAGCGTCGCGCCGCCGATGTCCATCGGGCCGCCGTCCTCGGCCTTGAGCCGGGTGATCTCGGCGACCGCGTCGCCGGTGACCAGGCGGGTGTTCCAGTCGACCTCGTCGATCGTCGAGGAGAACACCACCTTCGACATGTCCCGCCAGCGGCGCGCGAACTCGATCTCCGCCGAGGTGGCGTCGGGCTGCTGGTCGCCGGTCGGCCAGTAGGAGCTCATCGTCTGCCACAGCTTGCGCCCGTACAGCGTCAGGTCGGTCGCCTGCAACTGGTCCGACCAGAACTGGAAGAGCTCGTCGCTCGGCACGCTCCAGCCGATGTCGTCACCGGGCGCGGCGATGTAGCCGTCCAGGCTCAGGTTCATGCCGTAGATCAGTTTCCGCATGACGCCATCCTTCCGTGAGTCGGTCCCACGCGTACAGCCGGCGGACTGCGCCCAGCTCCGCCGTCAGTGACGCGCGCCAGAACACCTTGGCTCTGCTGTGTCTCCCGGCCCCGCAGACACGCTGCTCCATGCCGCCCATGCGGCCCATGCCGGCCGCCCCGGCGGCTCCGTGCCACCGCCCGGGACTGCACTGCTGGCGGCGCCGGTCCCGGTCCCGCGGCGGGTAGCGTGAGTGATATGTCATGGGATGCGAGTGCGCGTCCGCATCGGCTGGCGGAGCGTAGGTCCGGGGTGACCGAGTTGGAGCCGGACCGGTTGCCGGAGGTGCGGGAGTTGGGGGAGTGGGGCTGGTCGCTGGCACCGGACGCTCCGATGTGGGTGTTCCTGCCCTACGTGTGGCCCCCGGGTGCGCGCACCTGGGTGCCCGACCGGTCGACTCGCTGGCAGATCGACACCACCCTGGACGCGGCGGACCACGTGCTGGAGGTCATCTGCCGCCCGGTCTCCCAGGCCGAGTGGCAGAGGCAGGAGAGGGATGCCGCCGGGGACTTGGCCCGCGTCGGGATCCCACCACGCCCGGTGGGCCGGCTGTGGCTGCTGCACCCCGTGGGCGGGTTCGAGTGTGTGGACCACGTACTCGAGCACCTGTGCACCGAGGCCGAGGCCCGCGCGGTTCCCGTGGGCCTGTCCGCTGGATTCGTGGAGCTCTGTGCGGACGAGCTGAGCGTCCTTGCCGGAAGGGACGATCAGTCGTCCAGCTGAGACGGGGTTTTTGTCGATAGTGGTTCGTCAGCATGGTGTGGGTGCGGAGCGACGGCCCTGCGCGATCGTCGCTTTGGCCGGGATCTACCGGGCTCTGGTCTGTCGGCGGTCGGACGCGGGCCCGGCCGGGCCGCTGCACGTGGGGCGTGCCCCGGGACGGGGCGCGATCGCAACGATCGCAGAGGGATGGCGGGTTGCGTAGGGTTGGTGCATGGACGACGTGCTGCCGCTCCTGGCGATCTTCGGTGGGCTGGGCGCCGTCGTGCTCGGCCTGACAGCGCTGGCGCGGCGTGTGCGGGCCCGCGGGACTTCCGGCGCGGCTATCGGCGCGGCGTTGGCCTCGTGGGAGGAGGCGTACCGGGTGACCTCGTACGAGGCCCACCACGAGATCCGGGCACAAGCGGAACGTCAGGCGCCCGCGCTGTCGCCCGACGGCCCCTGGCACCGCCGGCAAGGAGGGGACGGGCGCACCCCCGTCGCGCCCCGATCGCCGAGGAGCCGGCGCCACACGCGCCTGACCCCCCTGGCCCGGCGCCTGCGCCTGCGCCTGCGCCGAAGCTAGGGGCGTCCCGAAAGGGGAATCCGACGGGGCACGTGTGTGGCGCCGGGCGGCACGGCGGGCGCGGGAGTACGCGTCGGCGCTCGGGCCGTCGGCAGTGGGAGCGGCCCCGTCGGCTTCAGGCCGGCGGGGCCGTGTCTCAGACGGGCGCGGTGGCCCGCCGCTTCAGGGTGCTGATGACGACCAGTCGCCGGGTTACTTGTTGTTGAGGCTGGTGTGGTTCCACCAGCCCTGGCGCCCGGCGGTGAAGGTGACCTCGCGGGTCCCGATCAGGCCTTCGTAGGGCTTGCCCGTGACCAGGGGGCTCGTCTTGACGACGCCCTTCGGGTCCTTGACGGCGGGGATGGTGACGGCGGTGGCGTGCTCGAGGTCGCTCTGCTCGAAGCCGGCGGGCTGGGTGGTGGTGATGACCTCGTCCCAGTTCGGGGAGGCGGCGAGCTGGTGGGCGAGGTGGACCTCGGACCCTTCGCCGAAGGCGAGGCAGGTGAGGTGGTCGGGGTAGTCGGTGGCGTCGAGGGGCTTGTAGTGGACGACGTCCTGCTTGCGGCAGGTGGCGGTCGTCTCGTCGAGGATCTTGGTGAAGGTGCGAGCGCCGGTGTTGTCGACGGTCACGCGCTCGAGTACCACCGGCAGCGAGTCACGGCTGCCGTCGACGATCTCCTTGAGGGGCCAGTGGCCCTCGGAGAACAGGGAGTAGTACACGCGCCGGTCCTCGTGGTTCCCGAGGTCGTTGAGGTACTTCTTCCGCAGGCTCCCGTCCAGGCCGAACTTGGTGATCATCTGGAAGGCGTGGACGGCGACGTGGTAGAGCGGGAGGTGGTAGGCGAAGATCGTGTCGGTGCCGATGAGCAGGAACCGGTGGCCGTGGGCGGCGGCGTCGGACGAGGCGGTGGCGTCGGTGGTGGTCATGCGGGCACTCCTCGGGGTGGGATGGGGCGGGGTCGGGTGTTCCGTCGGCCGTCGGCGGGATCCGTCGGGCCGGCGGTGTGGCGGCGGCGCCAGAAGGCGTGCCGCGGCCATCGGTGTTCGAGGCCGTAGAAGGTGCGCCGGTTGCGCAGGTGGGTGGCGGTGATCGTGTCGAGTTCGGCGGCGTAGCGGCTGAGGGCGGTGCGGTCGCCGCCGAGGTGGCCGTGGACCGCCTGGCCGGCCCGCATGCCGGTGTACAGGGCGGTGAGGATGCCCTGCGACGACAGCGGGTCGAAGGCGGCGGCGGCGTCGCCGGCGGCGACCCACCCGTCGCCGTGCACGGCGTCCAGGCGGACGGTGTGGGCGGGTGCGCGCCGTACGGCGGCGGCCGGCCACGGGTGCGCGGCCACCCGGGCGCCGGTGTGGCGGGTGCGGGCCACGTCGGCGCGCAGGCCGGCGCCGCCCGTCCGGGGGGACGGCAGGTCCGCGTCGGTGTACCGGGCGAGCAGCCGGTGCCCGGCGGGCAGCAGCGCCGTGTACCACCAGCCGTCCGGGGCGGCCTCCACGAGGGTGGAGGCGTCCGGCGCCGGTGTGGTCGACGGGGGCAGCGTCAGGCAGAGCGCGACGAGCCGGTCGTGGACCACCCGGCGGGCGCCGGCCGCGATGGCCAGGGCCGCTCGGCGGCCGGTGGCGTCGACCAGCCAGCGGCAGCGCACGGTGCGGCGCTCGCGGGGGCCGCGCAGCTCCACCGTCCAGGTGCCCTCGCCGGAGCGGCCGGCGGGACGGGCCGTGGTGCGTTCGACCACGTCGGTGCCGAGGAGGCGGGCGCGCTCGCGCAGCTCCCGGTCGAAGCGGCCGCGGTCCAGGTGCCAGCCGTGACCGTGCGGGTCGAGGATGCTGTCCTGGGCGGCGAGGTGGTCCGAGCCCCAGGCCGACAGGTTCGCGTAGCAGGGCAGGTGGTGGCGCACGTCGAGGACGTCCTGCGTGCCGAGGTCGCGGAGGAGGACCCGGGCGGCGGCCGGGAGCGCCTCCCCGAGGGGCGGCGGTCCCGTGGCGGCGTCGGCGAGCAGGACGGTCCGGCCGGCGCGGCGCAGGGCCAGGGCGGTGGCGGCGCCGGCCGGGCCGCCGCCGGCGACCACCACGTCGTACGCGGGCGCCGCCGCCCCCCGGTGACCGGTGGGGTCCGCCGTCACGAGGAGCCCTGAGGGCTGCCGGTGCCGTTGGCGGCGTCCTCCCCGAAGGGGTCGAGCTTGTCGACGTAGCCGACGGTGATGCTCTCGGGGGCGATGCCGAGGTCCTCGGCGAGGTCGGTCCGCGCCGTGTCCCGGGTGGTGTCGCTGGCGGTCTGGGGTACGTGAAGGGTGACCAGGTTCCGCTCGTCCGGCACCCCCTCGAGGTTGAAGCCGGGCACGGACTCGACCTGGAAGCGCGGCGGGTACCGGTTGTCGCCGACGGTGTAGCGGCGGGTCTCCACGACGCCGAAGCGGTGCCACTCCGCGGCGGCCTGCTTCAACTGCTCCTTGTAGGTGCCGCGCAGGCCCCGCAGCCAGGAGGCCCGGTTGGCGAACGCCGCCGCGCGCTCGTCCTCCGAGGGTGTGAGGCCGCCCTCCTTGTTGACGATCCGGAAGTCGCGCTCGGTCAGCACGTGGTTGGGCACCCGGGCGGGCCAGAAGGTCGGCAGGTGGGGGTCGTACCGGGCGCCCAGGCCGGCGGTGGACTCGTAGCCCGAGCGGCAGCTGGCGGTGTCCGTCTGCCAGGGGATGGCCATCCACCGGGTCAGGCCGCCCGGGCCCTGGGCGTGCAGGGGGCCGTCGGCGGCCAGCGCCTTCTCGGGAGTGAGCTCCTCGCCGTAGTCGGGCTCCGCCTGCCCCTCGGGGCGGTGCAGGATGCGGAACGGTTCGGCGAACATCGCCGCGTGCCGGATCGGCCAGGTCACCTCGCAGCCGGGGTGGAAGGCGTCGGCGAGGCAGAAGTCGAGGGCGGCGCGGTCCAGGAGCCCGGGCTGCTCTGCCAGGGGCGCCTCCTCCAAGCGGCGCGGGACGCCGGGCCCGGGGGTGTCGACGAAGTCGCCCTTGGACCACCTGAGCAGCATGTCCATCTGGAGGGACGACAAGGTCATGTACTGCCGTGGTGACTTGGGGCGGCTCGCCATGCCGTCGCCGTAGAACCACGGCCAGGTCATCGGCGCCAGCCCGTCCCGCTCGTAGTCGCGCATGGCGGTGTACACCTGGCGGCGCAGCTCGCGGTAGGTGGTGCCGGGCTCGGAGAGGCGGCGCTGCAGTTCGGTGGTGGTGAAGTCCTGCGGGCCGTCGCAGCCGAAGTGGGTGGCGAAGCCCTTGTTGACCCACTGCAGGTGGCTGAAACGCTCCAGAAGGGGCGCGATGTCACGTTTGAAGGAAACCTGGGCGGGCCGGGGCAGTTGGCCCGTGCCGACGAAGACGTCGAGGAGCAGGTCGTAGACGGTGCGTACGGTCTTGATGTCCGGTGCGTAGTTGGGCGGGCCCACCACGACCCAGGCGGGCTTCACCTCGATGGGGCGGCCGCCCAGGGTGACGGTGGCGGTGACCGGGCCGTCCGAGATGTCGTCGTACCAGCCGTCGTTGTTGCCGAACGAGTGCAGTGGCTCGTTGTTCTTCGCGGCGGACCGGCCGGAGCCGCCGAGCACCACGAGCCTGCCGCTCTCGTCGGTGTGCATCCGGCCCAGCGGGACGGCGATGCCCTGGAAGGTGCCGCCGGTGAACTCCACGCTCTGGCCGGTGCCGGCGCGCAGGGTCTTGCGGCCGGGGTCGATGACGAGGCTCCTGCGGTCGATGCCCTTGTTGCGCCTCGGCGTGCTGCGGCCCTGCATGTCGGGGATGTCGAGGGCGAGGCTGAACTCGTACCAGGCGGCCTTCTGGTTCGCGACGTGGACGCCCCACTCGATGGAGGCGTTGTCGTTCGTGAGTTCGCGTACGACCTTGCCGGTGCTGTCGTAGCCGTAGAGGCGGAAGCGGGCGGCCTGGCGCTTGAAGGCGCCGGTTTCGTCCTTGAGGGAGCCGGCCGGCATCGGGTCCGGTTCCGGTGTCTCGGGGCCGTAGTACCAGCCGTCGTCGCGGGTGCTGTTGCCCACCCGGGCCACTCCGATCGCGGGGTGGATCTTCGCGTAGGCGATGTCGTCACTCATGGTGGTTGCGGGTTCCTTCCGAGAGAGCACAGGCCGCAGGGGCGTGCTGCCGCTCCTGCGGGTCGGCGGACGGTCAGGAAGACGGAGTCGGTCTCCCTGTTCGCGAGGAGCCCGGGGAACGGGCTCGTCCGGGCGGTGGTGGGACGGTCGGCCACGAAGCCGGTGCCCGGCGCTCGTGGCGTTGTCCTGATCGGTCCTGGGCGGCGCCCAGGCGATCTCGATCGGTGACGGGGTCGGTGGGCATGCCCTTTCCGGGGCCTGCTCGTTGACCATGTAGTAGCGGTCCCCCGCCCGCCCCGGTACCGCCACGGGCCCTCCTCTGACCCAGTCGGGTGACCCGTTCACCGGGGAAACGATCAAGCCGCACGGCCATCTGGCCAAGCGCACGATCGGGGCGCACGAAAGCGCAACGCACCCGCCCCGCCACTGACAGGCGGACGCCGGCTTGTCACCAGCGCGTCAGTGCCGTGCCGCGATCCTGCTCAGGTGAGACCGGCAGCGACGCACCAGTCCCGGGGGCTCGCGTAACCCCGCACATCCTTGGGAGGCGAACGGGTGGATTACACGGCGTCGTCACATGGCGGATCCGGCAGCCGGGCAGGGCTGCGGGTGCCGCCGGCGCCGGCCCAGACCGCCTGCCGGTTGGCGGCCGCCCCGCAGATCCCGCGGGACTCCTTCGCGCCGTCCGTCACCGACCAGGCAGGAGCCACCGCATGAGCGAGGAACCCACCGGGGCCCGCCCGGCACCAGGGATGCCGGAGGAAGACGGCCTGCTCGCAGAGGCCCGGCGCCTGCTGCCCGACGTCATCGGCCTGCGCAGGGCCCTGCACCGCGAACCGGAACGCGGCCGGCACCTGCCCCGCACCCAGGAACGGGTACTCGAGGCACTCCAGGGCCTTCCCCTGCACGTCACCACGGGCACACGCCTCAGCTCGGTGACAGCCGTCCTCGAGGGCACACGTCCCGGCCGCACGGTGCTGCTGCGCGCCGACATGGACGCGCTGCCCCTGCACGAGAACACCGGTCTGGGCTTCGCCTCCCGCATCCCGGGCGCCATGCATGCGTGCGGTCACGATCTGCACACCGCGATGCTCGTCGGCGCCGCCCACCTCCTCTCGGCGCGACGGGAGGAACTCGCGGGACGGGTGGTGTTCATGTTCCAGCCCGCCGAGGAGAGCGACGGCGGCGCCGCCGACATGATCGAGGAGGGCGTCCTGACCACCCCCGACGGGCAGGGCGTGGACGCAGCCTTCGCCCTGCACGTCACCACCCGCTTCAGAGCCGGCACCCTTCACCTGCGGCCGGGCCCCATGTTCGCGGCGTCCGACCGGATCCACCTCACCGTGCGCGGCCGGGGCGGCCACGCCTCGGCGCCCCATCTGGCACTGGACCCCATCCCGGTGGCCTGCGAGATCGTCCAAGCGCTGCAAGGTTTCGTCACCCGGACGGTGAACGTCTTCGACCCGGCCGTGGTCACCATCGCCCGCATCGAAGCGGGCACCACCACCAACATCATCCCGGCGACCGCCGAACTGCACGGCACCTTCCGGACCTTGACCCCCGACACCCGCCGCCGGGTACGCGCGGGCATCGAACGGGTGGCCCGCCATGTCTGCGCCGCGCACGGCGCCGAGGCCGCCGTCGAGCTGTACGAGGGCTATCCGCCGCTGCACAATGATCCGGTGTTCACCGCCGCCGTGGGTCAGGCCGTTGCCGCACGGCTGAGGCAGGGCATCGTCCACGCCCTCGCCGAGCCGGTGATGGGGGCCGAGGACTTCGCCTACGTCCTCGAACGCGTCCCCGGCGCCATGGCCTTCCTCGGCGCCGGCCCGCCCCCACCGCCGAGCCGGAACCTCCCGGACATGCACTCCGACCGGGTCGTCTTCGACGAGGACGCCATGATCACCGGCATCGCCGCTCACGCAGCCGTCGCCCTCCACCACACCAGCACACCAGGCGGGTGAAGCCACCAGACGCCCGGCGGAACCATGCCGCCGGAGGAGCTTCCCCCCCCCGCACTCGCACGACCACAGGAGGACGCCTTGATCACCGCGCACCACTGGATCGACGCCCTCGGCCTGAAAGCCCACGTGGAAGGCGGCTACTTCCGTCGGACCTTCCAGGCGGACCACCGCCCGCGCACCAAGACCCCAGCCGGTGAACGCTACACGCTGACCTCCATCCACTACCTGCTCACCCACTGGTCGCCCGTCGGGCACTGGCACCTGAACCGGTCCGACATCCTGCACTTCCACCACCACGGCGAACCCATCACCTATCACCTGCTCCACCCCGACGGCCGCTACACCAGCGTCGTTCTCGGACAGGACACCGGCCAAGGACAGGTGCTCACCTTGGCCGTGCTCGGAGGGGTCTGGAAGGCCTCCCACCTCACCTCCGGAGACCACGCCCTGATCAGTGAAGCCGTCGCGCCCGGATTCGACTACGCCGACATGACCCTCGGCCGACCCGACGAGCTCGTGACGCGCTTCCCCGCGCACGCCGACCTCATCCACCGCTACTGCCGGCCGACCCACGGGTAGCTTCGGTTTTCCCGTGCGTCTTCCGGCGGGAACGGCGGCTGGAGCCGGTGTCGTGATGCCTCACCCGGCGAAGCCCCGTTCGCGGGCTGAGGCCGACCGTCCGCGCCGACCGGCGCCGTCAGCCGTACTGCACGTACATAGCGGCTCTGGTCTCGGACGCGCGGCCGGCCGACGTCAGGACGGCAACGCAATTGCACCGACTACGCACGTCCCCGCGCAGTGACCATGTGTCAGACGCGACCCTGGGCGTCTGCTGGCGGGGCTGCGCGCGGCGCCATGCCGGCGGCGTGCCTGTTCCGCCTCGGCGCGGGGAGGGTGGCGGACAGTGCCCGATGTGTGCCACGCTGCGTGGACAACCAGCCTGGTCTGGTAGGAGGCCCCGCGCCGCCCTTGAGGGTCATGTCGTGACCGGGGCGCGGTACGGGTTGTCTTGCTCGACTGCACGCGGCCCCATGCCGCCTGCTCGACGCCCCCTTCAGCGGGGGCCTGATGGGCTCGACCCCGATCAAGGGGTGGACCATGAACGACTTCACCGTGGTAACCCGCCAGCACCGCTACCACACCCACACCCTGATCACCGTTATTGGCGACATGGATGTCCAGACCCGTCCCGAACTCGAGAAGGTCACCCGCGCGGCAGCCGCGATTCCGCTGGACGGCCAGACGCTGGAGCTGGACCTGTCGGGCGTCTCCTTCATGGATTCCAGCGGCCTCAAACTCCTGCTTGTGCTCCGTCGACGCCTTGAGGCAACCGGCGGACACCTCACCGTCACCGGCCTGCAGCACCAACCCACGGCCCTCCTCTTGCTGACGGGCACCCACGCCCTCCTCACCGGCGACCCCCTCATCAGCGGCGCGTGCAGTACATCCGCCTCAGCCCGTGCGCTCGATCAGCCCTGACACCGCTGCGACGGCTCGGCCGCCACTCGCTCAGCCATCCCTCCGAGTGGTACGTCCTCATCGGAACGGGCCCGGACCACGGGCTCGACCTGATCGAGGCGCGGCCGACGTACGGCTGGCACACCGGAACGGCGGGCGGGATTCCGGCAGGGCGTGGGGGAGCGCGGTGTCGATGCCTCCGGGCCGCACCCGGCGTACGACGGGTCTCCACCAGCGGCTTCGACCCCTTCGGGCTCGGTCGCCCGCCACACGATCCACGCGTGAGGCGGTTCACCACCTACCGGGAGCCGGCGACGCGCCACCGCCGCCGGCTCGCACGGCTTACGGCTGCCGGTGCTCCGGCGCCGCGGTCATCCGGTAGCGAGCCAGCTCGCCGCCGTCCTCGGCGTGCGTGGTCTCGAACCTTTCGAAGCCGGCCTTCTCCAGGACGCGGACGGAGGCCGGGTTCGACAGTTCGACGCCGGCGACCACGCTCTTCACACCGGGCGCCGAGAGGGCGAACGCGGCGAGCGCCGTGGCGGCCTCGGTGGCATAGCCGCGGCCTTGGCGGGAGGCGACGACGCCGTACCCCAGCTCGAGCACTCCCTCGGAGGGCGGCCAGAACAGGCCGATCGAACCCACCACGACGCCGGTGCACCGTTCGATGATCAGCCGGTGCCCGTACGCGCCGAGCCAGTCCGGATTGCCGCCGAGGAGCTGCGCGATGACGCAGTCGCCGTCGGCGGGAAAGTCGGCGGCCCAGTCGGCCGGCCGGTGCTCGGCCTCGCCGCCGGCGTGGGCATCTGCCGCGGCAAGGACAGCAGTGACGGCCTCGGCCGTCCACGCGGCCAGTACCAGGCGCTCGGTGGTGAGCTCGGTGAGGTCGTTCGAGAGTGCGAAACGCACGGTTGTCTCCAGATCGTTCGGAACGACCGGACCGCGTCGCGTCAGCGCGCGGACCGGAAAAGGGCATGCCGAGGAAGGCCGGTGACGGCCATATTCATCAACCTCCCTGATCCGGAACCGTGTTCGCGCGCAGCAAGCACGCCATCGCGACCGTAGCAGTAGCCCTCGGACGCGACACCGACCGGGGAAGCTGCGCGACCGGCGACCGTCTGAGCATGCGGCGACGTCGCCGTCAGCGATCTCGGCGATCTCGGCCTGCGGGCCGTGCGGAACAGTCGTGTCCGTCGCCGGGCAGGCTCATGACGTTCAGCACGGGTTCCTCGCCCTGGGGGATCTCGAAGGTGAAGTTCGCCCCTGACGGGATCGCCACGAGCGAGCACTGGTCGCCGAAAGTCAACGGCGGATAGGGCTCCCAGGAGCAACCGGCCTTGTCCAAGGCAGAAACGACGTCGGCGTGCCTGAGCCCTGCCGGGAAGGCACCCGTCCGCCCGACGGCCGATGGGGGGAGTTCGACGACCTCACGCCAGGTCTGGACGCAGACGAGGGAAACCTTCCGGCAGCGGCAGACACTCAGCTCAAGGTCTCCGTAGGCGAAGAGCCGCGGCCACTTTCTGTTCCGGCTCGTTGTTCCGATGTCCCACGGCTCGCCGAGTGCTGCGGTCACATCGTTCCAGTCGGCTCCGCTGAACACCGGGCCCAGCCGACCTGTCTTCGCCATGCTGGTCAGGACATCGAGTATCTCCACGAGGAGGAGCCTGACAGGGGCGCTGACCAGCAGTCCAGCGATTTCCGAGGGCAGGTGGCCGCGGCCGCCCACGCCCCGTCGAGGTGCGGATGCGGAGCACGGCGGCGGACGCTGTGGACTCGGCCCGGCAGGGGGCCGAGTACCTGGCCGCCACCCGTCCTGGGCACCGCAGGGCGGGCGGCGCGTTCGCCTCGGCGCGGGGGGGCCGCGACGTCCTGGACGTCACGCTGGTACGCCCGGACCCGGTGGCGGAGGTGAGCGCGAACCGGCCCATTGACCAGGTTGTTTCCGCTCCGCTTCCAGCGAATCCGCCCTGCCCGATTTCACGGCGCCCTCAGCCCGGTTTCACCCCGGGCTCAGCAGGGCGCGCAGGCGGCCCGGAGGGCGGCCGGTCGTGCGGCGCAGGACCCGGGTGAAGTGGGACTGGTCGCTGAAGCCCAGCTCCTGGGCGAGCCCGGCGAGGTCACGCTCCCCCTCGGCGAGCCGGTCGAGGGCGCGGGCGAGCCGGAGCCGGTCCCGGTAGCCGCTGAGGGGCGTGCCGGTCTCCGTACGGAACACCCGGCTGAGGTGGTGCGGTGAGCAGCCGACCGCCGCGGCGAGTGCGTCCAGGCCCTGGTTGACGTCGGCTCCGAGGGCGGCGCGGGCGTCGTCGGCCAAGCGGCGGCGGGCCTGGGCGGTGCGCGGCCGGCCGCTCGCCACCCGGTCCGGCGCCAAGTGGCCGAGCACCCGGGCGGCGACCGAGGCGGTCCGCTCGGCGAGCTCGAAGGCGTCGGCGCCCGCGCGGGCGCGGGTGAGCAACAGGCGGTGGCACAGCGCGAGTTCTGGCGTGGTGAACACGAGGCCCTCCGGGACTTCCGGGTCACCGCCGAGGAGCGCCGCGACCCCCGGCTCGGACAGGACGATCTCGGTGTAGACGTCGTCACCGCGCGGGTGGGCGAACTGCTGCTCGGCGCCGAGCCGTTCCACGTACACGGTGGCGGGGTCGAGGAGCTGTTCCCGCCCGCGGACCCGTCCTCTGACCAGCCCGCGCCGCACCATGACCAGGCCGAAGACCGTCGCCTCCCGCGCGGGCGTCCAGCCGCGCGGCGGGCAGCCGCACTGCACGTCGGCGAGGAGGACGTCGTCGGTGCGGAGGAGGACGCGGCGCTCCACGGGCATGTCCGGCATCCTCCTGGCTGGTTCTCCGCCTTGGCGGCGGAGGCGCGAAGTGAGCATGAACGTACAAGCGGCGCGATGCCACCGCCCGGCAGTCTCTCGTGCGTGCCGGCCTACGGGAAGGCCGGCCGGGAAGGGGACAGCGGATGAGCGGGCTGAGCAGGCGGGAGCTGGCGAGGGGCGCCGTGGGGGCCGTCGCCCTGACGGCATGGGGCCCCGCCCTGGCGGGCCGGGCGTACGCCGCGGGGGACGGAACTTCGGGCGACGGCACGGCCGGCGGTACGGCGGACGGGGCTGGACAGCGGCGGGTGGTCGCGCGGCAGGCCGGGCCGTTCGAGGTGCTGGCGCTGCTCGACGCGCACGGCCCGTTTCCCGGGCGGACCCGCGACCACTTCACCGGCGCCGCCGAGCGCGACTGGGAGCGGGCGGAACGGCTCGACCCTGCGGCGTTCGGCCCGGACGGCACCTGGGATCTGGACTTCCGCTGCTACGCCGTCCGGCGGCCGGGCGGGCGTGTCACGCTGGTCGACACGGGGATCGGGCCCGTCGGCAGCCCCACCTCGAGATGGGCGCCCGTGCCGGGCCGGCTGCCGAGGGTGCTGACGGAGGCGGGCATCGGCGTCGCGGACGTGGACTCGGTCGTGCTGACGCATCTGCACAGCGACCATTACGGGTGGGTGGTGGGGCCGGACGGGACGCCGCTGTTCCCGGGGGCCCGCCACGTCGTCCAGCACGCCGAGGTGGCGTCCCTCGATCCGGGCGACACGTCCCTGTCGTACGTGGTGGAGCCGCTGCGGGCGGCGGGGCTCCTCCAGGAGGTCGACGGACGCACCCGGCTCGTGGGCGACGGGCGCGGGCGGGGCCGCACGGTCACCCTCGTCCCGACGCCGGGCCACACGGCCGGGCACCAGTCGGTCCTCGTGGAGGGCGGCAGCCGGCGGGTCATGGTCACCGGGGACGTCCTCGTGCACGCCGTGCAGTGGGCGAACCCGGCGGTGGCCTACCGCTTCGAGCACGATCCGGCGGCCGCCCGGGACACCCGGGAGCGGCTGCTGGCCGAGGCGCGTCGCCACCGTTCGCTCCTGGCAACCGCCCACCTCAACCGCCCCTTCATACCGGCCGGTTAGTCCCTCCCGGGCCCGGGAGGGGACGGAGCGGGACCATTCCTGACCGGTCGTCCAGTCGCCCTCCCGCTGCCGCAGGCGCAGCCGCCCGAGTAGATAGAGCACGGTTCTGCCACGCACTCGGCATCGGCAGGGTGCTTTCGGCATACGACCCCGCGCGCGTGCTCCTGGCGCGATCAACGGGGCCGACCGACCGACCCCCCACCGGGCGCCACCCGGGCGCCTCGCCGGGCGGGCGGTCGGAGTGCGGCCCCGGCGCAGCCGCCGATGGCCGGACCGCGTCCCCGGGCCCGGGCCGCCTGCCCCGGGCCGGACCCGACCGGATAGCCGACATCCATTGAATGTTTGGTTTTTGCGATGCGGCGGCAACCCTTCGGGCCCCGGCGGCAACCCCACAGCGATCACTCCCCTCTTCACGGAACGGAACCGCCCATGAGTTCGATCCGCCGCACGGCCCGTCACCGCAGACAGCGAAAGGTCCTGGCCATCGGGGTGCCGTTGACCCTGGCCGTATCCGGAGTGGTGGCCTACGGGTCCGCGTTCGGGCTGGGTGACAAGGCCGCGGCCGCGGAGCCCTCCGCCTGGGCAAGCGCCGCCGCCGACGGGTTCGCCTCGGTCGACGCGCTCGGGCAGAACGGCACGTACGGCGGCCGGGAGGGCAGGACCGTCACCGTCAAGTCGCTCGCCGACCTCGAGAAGTACGCCACGGCCCCCGAGCCCTACGTCATCGTCGTGGCCGGCACGATCGACATGGCGCCCGTCGGCAAGGAGATCAAGGTCGCCTCGCACAAGACGATCATCGGCTCCGGCACCCTGGGGCACATCGTCGGCGGCGGCTTCTTCCTCGGCCAGGGCGTCCACAACGTGATCATCCGGAATCTGACGATCAGGGACTCCTACCAGGGCGTCTGGAACGACAAGGAGCACGACTTCGACGCCATCCAGATGGACGGCGCCCACCACGTGTGGATCGACCACAACGACCTGCGCCACACCGCCGACGGACTGATCGACGTCCGCAAGGACAGCACGTACGTGACGGTGTCCTGGAACAGGCTGAGCAACGCCAACAAGGCCTTCGGCATCGGATGGACCGACAACGTCGTCACCGACATCACGATCCATCACAACTGGATCCGCGAGACGGAGCAGCGCAACCCGTCCACCGACAACGCCGCCCACGCACACCTCTACAACAACTTCATGGAAGACACCCCGGGCACCGCCGTCAAGTCCGCCTACGGCAACTACGCGCGGGGCAGGACGCGGATGCTGCTGGAGAACTCCTACTTCCAGGGCATGACCAACCCGGTGATCAGGGACTCCACCGCCGCCCTCGTCCAGCGCGGCAACGTCTTCTCCGGCACGAGCGGACGCAACGAGAGCGGCGGAGGTGCGGCCTTCGACGCCAAGGCGTACTACCGCTACACCCTGGACGCCGCCGACAAGGTTCCCGCGCTGGTGAAGTCCGGGTCCGGGCCGAAGAGTTCCCTGGGGACGGCGCCCGCCACGGCCGCCGCGCCCGCCGCCGCGGCCGCTACGACGCTCACCGTCGCCCAGGACGGCAGCGGCCGGTACAAGACGGTCCAGGCCGCGGTGGACGCCGTACCCGCCGGCAACGCCTCCCGCGTGGTCATCTCGGTGAAGCCGGGCACGTACCGCGAGACGGTGAACGTGCCGGCGGACAAGCCGCACGTCACCATCCAGGGTTCGGGCCCGAGCCGCAAGGACACGGTGATCGTGTACGGAAACGCGGCCGGCCTGCGCAAGCCCGACGGTTCGGGTACGTACGGCACTCCGGGCAGCGCCACGGTCGCCATCCGGTCCGACGACTCCCAGCTCCGCAACCTCACCGTCTCCAACGACTTCGACGAGGCCGCGAACCAGGCCGTGGACGGCCACCAGGCGGTCGCCCTGCTCACAGCCGCGGACCGGATCGTGCTGGACGGAGTCATCGTCACCGGCGACCAGGACACCCTGGAGCTGGAGACCGCGGCCAAGGACAAGCCCGGCCGCGTCTACGTCACCAACTCCTACATCGTCGGCAACGTCGACTTCATCTTCGGCCGCGCCACCGCGGTGATCGACCAGTCGGTCATCACCCTCAAGAAGCGCTGGAACGGCACCTCGGCCGGGTACATCACCGCCCCGAGCACCCCGGCGGGCCACAAGGGCATCCTCGTCAACCGCTCCACCGTCAACGGTGACGTGGCCGCGTCCTCCTTCCATCTCGGCCGGAACTGGCACCCGGGCGGCGACGTCACCGTCGACCCGCAGGCCACCTTCCGCAACTCCACCCTCAGCGCCGCGATCAAGCGCGCGCCCTGGGCCGACATGGGCGGTTTCTCCTGGAAGGACGACCGCTTCGCCGAGTACATGAACGTCGGCCCGGGTGCCGGACCCAAGAGCACCGACCGGCCGCACCTGAGCGATGCCCAGGCCGCGTCCCAGGAGGTCTCGGACTGGCTGGGCGGCTGGACCCCGTAGCAGGGGGAGGGGAGGGGGCCCGGAAGCGACGCCACCGCGTGGCTCCCGGGCCCCGGGACCCCGTCAGCCCGTCGCGCCCGCCGCCGGGCGGAAGGTGCCGGTGACGGTGTGCCGCTGTCCCGTCGCCGAGGCGGCCGTCGCCGTGTAGGCATCGCCGGCCAGGGGCCGCGCACCCGGGGCGTGGTTGTACTGGACGGCGAAGACGTGCTGCCCCGCGGGGACGGTCCGGCCCGGCTTGAGGGTCCACCGGTAGAGGAGGGCGCCGCCCTCGTCGGTGGTGGTCAGCGCGAAGTCGCCCTCAGGCAGGGTCCGCCAGGCGCCGGTGGACCCCACGCCTCCCGTCTGGGCGACGCGGACCTCCAGCGTCAGCGCCGCCAGGGACGCACCGGTGCGGAGGGTGACGGTGCTCTGGGACCAGTAGGGATTGGGCTGAGGGTCGACGGCACCGTCGGAGCGCAGCGGCCCGTCCTGGGTACCCGGCGATGCGGACGGCGCGGCAGGGGCGGATGGGGCGGGAGGGGGCGCCGGCGCCGGTGCCGTAGGGGTCGTGGCGGCTGCCCGGCCCGTGCCCTCCGTGGGAAAGGCGGGGGCGAGCACGTATCCGCCCACCACGAGCGCCGCCGTGGAGGCAAGGGTGGCGAGGGTGACGCGCGGCCAGGACAGGGGCCGGTCCGCACGCCGGTCGGGCACCGTGCGGGACGTGCCGAGCCGGACCCGCTCCAGCATCCCGTCCCGGTCGGGCGCGTGGTCCGCCGCCGCGTCCCGGAGCCGGCGCTTCAGGTCCTCCATCAGTTCCTCGTTCCGGTCAGTTCCTCGGCGGCCTGCGCACCGAGGAGGCGCTGCAGCTCGGCCATCGCCTTGGAGGTCTGGCTCTTCACCGTACCGACGGACGTCCCGAGCGCGAGGGCGGTGTCCTTCTCCGACAGGTCCAGCGCGTGGCGCAGCACGACGCACGCGCGCTTGCGGAACGGCAGGCGCGCCAGCGCCCGGCGCACGTCCATCACCGCGTCCACATCGGGATGCTGCGCGCGGCCCGGAAGGGCCGACCAGAACAGGTGGACGCGGCGCCGCTCGCGGGTGAGGGCACGGATGCGGGCCCGGGCCATGTTGGTGACCACACCGCGGGCGTACGCCACCGGATGGTCGGCGCGCTGCACCCGGTCCCAGCGGTGCCAGAGCGCGACGAAGGCGTCGGCGGCCAGGTCGTCGGCGGTGTCCGCCTCACCGGTGAGCAGGTAGGCGAGGCGGGCCAGCTCGGCATGGTGCCGCTCAAAGAAGTCGTGGAACTCCGCGTACGCGTCGTCGAAGGCCATTGCGAGTCTCCGTCAGGTCTGACCGTGCTCCCGCCCGAGTCAGTGCCGGTGTTCGTGCCCGCCGGTCGGAGGGACGGTGAGCATACCAACCGGCCGGTCAGCACGGTCCCGGTGGGGCGGAGCGGTCGCTGCGCCGTCTGCGGATCACCGGGGTGCCCGGGCGGGGCGAGCGCGCCCGCCCGGGCACCGGCCTGCTGGATCACTTCAGGACGCCCGCGCCGGCACTGCGGGCAAGGGACGCGGGCAGTCCCGCGGCGGACGGTTCCAGCCCCTTGGAGAGTGCGGGCTTCCAGCTCGCCGTGGACTTGATCTTCTTCTTGTTCGCGGCGTTGTAGGCGGCGACGAGGTCGGTGACCGAGCCGTTGACCATGTTCCCGCTGCCCGCGAACGCGCCCGTACCGTCACCCGACAGGAGCTGCGAGGCCTTGCGGTCGGAGGAGAGCGTCCAGTGGTTGTTCTGCGCCACGATCTGGGCGCCGGCCCGCGCGTTCACGCTGTAGCTGTGGGTGTAGCCGTTGCGCGGGGTGGTGTCGAAGTGGTTGTTGTAGAGGTGGATCTGACCGACCCGGGCGAGCGGTGCGCGCTGCACGATGCCCTGGAAGACGTTGTGGTGGAGCGTGACCCGGAGCTTCGTGTCCTTGTCGCTGCTGCCGATGAGCATGGTCTTGTCGTGGTCGGCGAACCGGTTGTACGAGACGGTGACCAGGTCCGATGCGTTGGTGATGTCGAGGGCCCCGTCGTGGACCTGGTACTCGCGGCCGAAGTAGCGGGGGTTCGAGGCGTCGTAGCGGGGGCCGTCGGTGAACGAGTTGTGGTCGGCCCACACATGGGTCGCACCCCGCAGGGTGACGGCGTCGTACGCGGAGTTCCAGTTGCCCTCGGAGCCGTCCGTGGGGTCCCACTGGGGGAAGCAGTCGCGGGTGTCGGCGAAGGTCAGGTTGCGGATGATGACGTTGTCCGCCTTCTGCACCAGGAGACTGCCCCCGTTGATGCCCGCGTCGGTGCCGGGCACGCCGATGACGGTGGTGTTCGACGGCACGGCGAGACCCACCCGCTCGGCCTGCTTCGCCTGCGCCGCCGCCCGTGCGGACTCCTGCGCGCCGGACGGCACCTTGGACCGCCCCCATACCGCGGGGTCGTAGGCCTTGAGGTAGGCGGCGAGGGTGTACCCGGTCCCCTTCGCATAGTCGGCGCAGGTCAGCGGACGCCCCTGGTCGTCGGTGTTGGCGTCGATCCGGCCCTTCACCCGGATGATCCTCGGGGCGCCGGACGGGCCCGCGCGGAGCGCCTTGACCAGTTCGGCCCGTGTGGTGACGGTGACGTCGTGCTCGGCGTCGGCGGCCTGCCCGCCGGTGGTGCCGGAGCCGCTCGACGCCCAGCCGTCCTGGGAGGCCAGGCGGTCGTGCGCGAGATCGACGGCGCCGGCGTCGGCGCGCGCGGCGAACGGTAGGACGCCGAGTCCCGCTGCGGTGACGAGTCCCGTGGTGACCAGGACGAGACGGCGGCGGGCGGGGAGACGACGGTGGGAGGAAGTCGGCATCGGTAGGCGGTCCTTGTACGGAGAGGGAGCGGAGTTCTGCTCTTGCACCGCTCAGTTGCCGCCGCCCCCACCGGGGTTGCCGGGAATAGCGAGGAAGTCGTGCGATGTACGTCACAAGTCCGTGGCCGCACAAGAAACCGGCGGCCGGGATCCGCAAAAACGATCGGGCCGGGCCGCGCGCTGAGTGGAGGGATGTGGGTCCCGAGGTCTCCGTGACCGACGCGGCGCACCTGGCGGAGGCGTAGGACGCGGGGGGCGTCGGCGTGGACGGCGGCGACCAGGGCCAAGGCGGTCCGTGATCCGGCGGAGTGGCTGCCGCCGTCGCCGGAGGCACTGTGCCGGTACGGCACGGAGTCGACCGCGACGAAACTGCGCTGGCGTCTGGCTGGGCGGGTCGGCGGGTCTACCGGAAGGGCTCGGCGGCGCAGGTGCCGTCGAGCAGGCCCGTGTCGGTGAGCTGCCCTACCCGGGCCGGAGCCCCGTCCTCGCGGGCCGGGGGATCGGCAACGTCACCGATCCGGGCGCCGCCCCCAGCCGGGGCCGCTGCTACGCCAGCGGCTTCCACGCGACCGAGGCCGACGCCATCGCCGGCGTGACCGCTGCCTGACTCATCGGACAGGGCCTAGTACCAACGCTGGTTTTCGCCCCAGTGGCAGTCCCACTGGGTGGCCGGGGCACCGTTGTCGGTGCGCCAGCCGCCGATCTCCAGGCACTTGCCGCTGTTCACGTTGACCAGGGCCACCGTGTAGTCGCTCGTGGCGCGCAGCTGCCACAGCTGGTTGGCGCCGCCGTGGCAGTCCCACTGGTCGATGGCCGCGCCGTTGGCGGTGGACCAGCCCTTGACTTCGAGGCACTTGCCGCTTTGGGCGTTGTAGATGAGCCTGGCGTTTCCGCGAGGGGCCCCGTACCACTGCTGGTTGGCGCCGCCATGGCAGTCCCACTGGTTGACCCCGGCGCCGTTGGCGGTGGACCAGCCGCTCACTTCCAGGCACAGCCTGCTGTTGAGGTTGAGCAGCAGGTCCCACTTGGACAGGTCCACGGCGGCGGCCGGGGAGGCGGGCAGGGCGACGGAGATGAGCACGGCGCCGACGGCTGCGCCCAGGGCACGGCGGACGGACTTGATGATGTTCAGGCGCACGAAGAAATCCCCCCATAGGGCCGGTCACGGCCGCACGAAATCGACGCTGACCATACTTGATCTTGACCCTGTCACCAAGGCGTCTCATGCCTCGGTCGTTGCTGACTACGCCGACTCCGAGCGGGCGACGGCGCTGTTGGCGAGCACCCCCAGCCTGGCCCCGCTCGCGGCCCGCACGGCCGACGCTGCCCGCGGCCCGGATGCCGAAGCGGGGTGCGCGGCAGCCGGTCCCGCCCGGAGAACTCGTGCGCTGCATGGTCGGCCAGATCCTGCGCGCCCTGACCACCCAGGTCGGCAGCCGTTTCCCGGCACCCCGCTCTATCTTCTGGCACTCCTGAAGTGGTGCGGGCAGAGTGGGCGGCATGACAGACAGTTCCGGCCCTGTTCCTGCGGACGTAGATGATCGCCCGGCGGTAGAGCACATCCTCGGCCGTCCCCTGAGCCGGGCATGGCCGACGGGTGCACTGGCACCAGGCAGCCGGGTCACGGTCCTCCGCGACCAGGACTGGGACGGGCCTTGGCAGGTCGAGTTCGCCGGAACGATCGATGCCATGGGCGCACCCGAACCCAACCAACACGCCCAGTCGCTCAGCGGCGAGCTGCGGTACTGGGTGATCTTCGATGCGCCGCAGTACGACTGCGACGGGGCCGGCCCCTATCGCAAGGCCCAGATCTGGGGTCGGTACCTCCGGGCCGATGCAGAGCCCGAAGAGTAAGAGCGGCGCGGAGGGGGCGGTGATCTCCCCGGTGGACTTGACGCTGGGGCCCGAGCATCGGCGTGGGCATGGAGCGATGTACGGCGGCCTGAATCACGGCCGGATCGACGTCGGCCGACTGCGGACCGTACTGGCTGCGCTGTCGCTGTCGCTGCCGCGGTTCGACGGCGGGCGCCTGGTGCCGGCGGTCGGTGTGCCGCCGTGGCTTCGCTCGCACGCGCCACGCTCGGCGGACCCGTCTGTTCTGCCACGCCTACGGCCGCGCGAACTCCTTCGAGGCGATGAGCACCTCTCAGGTACGGCGGTTCCGTGAGTCCGCCTGGGGGCGATAGATCCCGCGCGCAGCTGCAAATGTGAAGCCCCGGCAGGTACGTTCTGGCGGGGCTTCAGCGCGGTTGATCGAGCTTGACAGGTGCTGCCCCTGATGCTCGTTCCCGGCGTCCGACGCATTCAGCCGGCCCGACGACTGCCCCGGCGGCGGCGCGGTCCCTCGGACCTCCCAGGCGCGCTGAAGACGCGGTGCGCTTCTGCTGCATGGCTGGTCAGCAGCTGTGCGGCGCGCGGGGATTCCAAGGCGCCGTCCACCGCCGAGCACCAACGCGGGTGCTGCACAGCTCGGCGGGCCAGGCGCCTTACGTTCTCACTGTCAACGCCGTTGGACAGCTCTGCCCTGTCCAGAAGAGGAACCGATATCTCGCAGACACCTGCGCGCCATGAGGTCGCCGCACCCGCTACCGGCGCTCTCGTCGTCCCGCTCGCCCCCGCGTTCGCCGACGCGGCCACGATGACGTTCTCCCAGCCCTACGTGCGGACGATCGTGGCGTCCGCAGGGTCAGTGCGGCGAGCAGGGTGAGACGGCCCCGGCCGGTACCCATGGCGAGCCCGGCGTGGCCGGACCCGAGGGCGACCCCGGCCAGAACGGGGCGCCGGGCGGGACCGGCCTCAAGGGAGAAACGGCCCCGCCGGTCGGCGAGGCGAACGAGGCGAACGCGGCGAGCCCGGCACGGCCGCCCAGGCCGGACCGCAGGGCCCCAAGGGCGAACGCGGCGAGCCCGGCCCGCGCGGCGAGAAGGGCGACAAGGACGACAAGGGCGGCAAGGGGGAGAAGGGCGACCCGGGCACCTCGTGCGGGAAGTGCGGCCACGGCCACCACCACAAGTCCAAGGCCAAGGTCGTCTCCCACGGCCCGCTGCCCCTTCACAGCGGCCCGCACCGCAACAACAAGACCATCGGGCACATCAAGCCCGGCAGGTCGTCCCCATCACCTGCAAGGTGAAGGGCGAGCTCGTCGGCGACAACCAGCTCTGGTACCGCCTCGCAGACGGGCGCGGCTGTATCGCCGCCCGCTACGCCAAGAACCTGGGCGACGTCCCGTTCTGCGGCTGACCCCCAGAAGCCGCGGCGCGCCCCGGGTCCCGAGCCGGGCGCGGGCCGCTCCATGCCCGGGGTGGCCTTCCCTACCGGTGTCCCGCCCAGGTGCTCAACACCGCCCCGCCCCCCAGCCGTGCGAGTTGCGGTAGCCGGTGGCCAGACGGGCAATCAATCCGGACGAGCCCACAGCGGAGCAGGCTCGGAACCGGCGGCGAGGGAGACGTGAGCGGTCCATGTCCAGGGCTCTTGCGGAGGATCCCAGTTCACCTCGACGTCGGTGTCGTGAAAGTCGCGCGCGAGTTCCGTCACCATCTGGGCCGCCGCGGTTCGCGCGTCCTGTGGGTCGGTGTTGATCGGCACGTACAGACGCCCGCAGAGCATGCCGCCTTCCATGGTGAGGACGCCATGGCGCCAGCCCTCCGACGTCGCCAACAGCACGATCCCCTTCGGGATGCCCCAGTCGGGCCGCTTCTTCTTGCGTCTCACCATGCGGCAATCCAACATCGTCGGGGTCGTGGTGACGGGGTCGGGTGGCAGCCCTCCGCCGTGAAGCAAGGCCGATAGGGCATCCAGGCCGCTCAGGTCCCCCTGAGCAACTTCGCGCCCCGGTCTCCCGCCGGCTCCGCCGCCCGCGCCCGCGCCCGACCGGAGAGCCTCCAGGCCCCGGGCGGCGTGAGGTCGAACCGTCGAACCGTCGAACCGCACGGCAGGCTGGGCGGTGCCCGGGGCCGGGGAACCGGCCTACCTGCGCAGCCGTCGGTAACGGATGTGACTGAAGTGAAGCCCGTGCTGTCTGCCGACCACCGCGAACTGATCTCCGACCTGTCGGGGATCGTCAGCGACTACCCCTCCGTGGATCCCGAACCGACCCTCGCCGCCCTCGCCGACGACGCGGCGCGCGCGTTCGGCCGCAACGCCACCCCGGAGGGCCGCAGAGAGCGGACGGGGTACACGATCCTGCTCCATGCCACCTGCTGGTACGCCTCCGCACGCGTCGTCAGCAAATCCCTGTTCGCGTCGTACACAGGGGCCCTGGAGGGACTCGTCGCGCAGCTGGACCGGACCTCCTGCGCCTGCCCGGCCGCCGCCCACCCCGCCGACCTGGACTCCGAATACGAGGTCGAGGCCGGGGTGAGCATGCTGACCGAGGCCGGCCGGGCCGTATTCACCGAGGACTACGGTCTTGACGAGGACGAACTGGCGGCATTCGACTGCGAGGCGTTCCTCGCGGACCTCGCCGACGAGGCCCTGAGCCGCTTGCGCGACGCGCACCGAGAGCTCTTCGGCCGCATCGACGTCTCCCACCTGGACACGCAGTTCCTCCTGGACGACGGCGGCATCGACGTCGTCGGCATGCAGGGGGCGCTCAGCCGCAGCTGGGAGGACAACACCGGTCCGGTCGCCCTGTGGTGCGCCCGGCGTTGGCTCACCGGGCAGGTGCGGGAGGAGGAGCGCATCGGCGTGTTCCTGTGCCTGTGGATGGGCATAGCCCAGTCGTACGGGGGGCTGCCGCCCTCGTACGCGCGCGATCTGGCCGCCGCGCTCGCCACCATCGAACTGGACGTCTCCTGCGAGCACCCGCGACACCCCTGGTCGACCGCCGACTCCACCGTCCAGTCCCGGTACCGTGCCGTGGTCCACCTGTCCGCGCCGGAAGACCATCCCGACACCCCCGTGCCGGCCGAGTTGTCGGCCCGCGAGCTGTGGGAGTGCCCGGTGCACTACGCCCGGTTGGCGCGGGAGGCGCTGAAGAACCTCGAGGGCTGGCGCACCATGCGCGGCGGCGACGACGAGGACTGGGCGGACTGATCGGCCCCGCGGGAACCCCGGCCGACGGCACGACTGCAGGAGCGGCTCACTGCGGGCAGCGCCCGGCTGCGGCCGGGCGTAGGCGCGGGCCCCGGCCGGGGTTGGTCGTAGCCGTGATCACGCAGTGGAGTCCCGTGGCGGGGCCGCTGTGACGTCCGGCGGAACCGCTGTGACGTCCACCTGCCCCGCCGGGGCCGTACCGGGGACAGCTGCCACGGCCTCCGACTCGTCGCCCCCGGTCTTGCCCCCGGTCTCGGTCTCGGTGCCGCGATGGCCGATGACCGTATTGGCGACGGCGATCAACGGTACGGCCACCACGGCCCCTCCGATGCCGGCGACCAGCCCACCGGCGGCGACACCCAGAACGACCGCCAAGGGGTGGACCCGGACGGCGCGTCCGAGGATGAACGGCTGGAGGACATGTCCCTCGATCTGCTGCACGAGGAGAACGACGAGGAGCGTCATGAACGCCGTGAAGACGCCCTGGGTGACGAGGCCGACGACCACCGCGAGAGCTCCCGAGACGACGGCCCCGACCAGTGGCACGAACGAAGCCAGGAAGATCACCACGCCGATGGGCACGGCGAGCGGCACGCCCAGCAGGTAGATGCCGACGCCGATGAAGAGCGCGTCGATCAGGGCCACGACGATCGTTCCCCGCACGTAGGCCGTGAGCGTCCGCCAGGCCCGGGGTCCGGCTTCGGCGACCCCGGGACGGACATCGGCCGGTGCGAGCCTGAGCGTCCATTGCCAGATGCGCCGGCCGTCGTACAGCAGGAACAGGGTGGAGAACATCGCCAGCAGCATTCCGGTGAGCACCTCGGCCAGCACGGTCACCCCCTGCAGACCGGTCGAGGTGATCTGGCTCGTGTTCGTGCCGATCGTGTCACTGAGGTTCTTGGCGACCTCGTTGATCTGATGCTCGGTCACATGCAGCGGACTCTCCAGGAGCCACCGCTTGAGTTCCTCGATGCCTTCTTGAAGGCGCCCTGACAAGGTGTCGAGGTTGTCCAAGACCTGCCACACGACGAACCAACCGACCAGGCCCAGAACGGCGAAGCCGCACAGAGCCGTGACCGCGGTGGCAAGCCCTTGCGCCAGCCCCAGGCGGCGGAGCCGGGAGACAGTGGGCTGGAGCAGCGCCGTGATCAGCAAGGCGACGACGAAGGCGAGAACGACCAGACGCAGCGAGCTGATGACCCGCATGAGCACCCACACGGCGGCGGCGAAGACGAGGAACCGCCAGCCGGCCTCCGCCGCCACCCGCATTCCCCACGGAACGGCCCTGGCCGGATCAAGGGCCCGCCGGTGCGCTGCTCGCGCCAGCCGGGCCCGCTCGAGCTCCGCCTCCATCTCGGCGTCATGCCGCGCCTGGGCCTGCGCCCGGCGCTCGCCGAACGCGATAGCGCCGGCCTTCATACGACGGACCACCCTGTGGATTCCGGGCATCCGGAACCTCCCTCTCTCTCGCCGCCCTTCTGCCCCCTTTCCCAGCGATCAGCCAGACCAGGCAGCCGCCGGCCGCCGCAGGGCGACAACAGGCGGGTCACCACGGTCATCTTCCGGCCGTGGTCGTGCCAGGGAATCCCTTCGCGCAGCGGTGCCTGCACGGACCGCTTGATCAGGTCGCAGTGTTCCAGGCTGTAGGCCCCTACCCACCCCTGCCGGGTCTCGGTCTACGCGCGCGGCCGCGTCCAGGCCTGCCGGCCAGGCCGCAATCCACCCTGCACCGGCGTCCGACCGCCGGGCTGAACAGCGTGATGTGGGGCCCCTGGGCCGCGACGACCCAAGACGTGATCTCAAAGTGCTGGTCCAGCCGCAGTCGGCGCGGTTAGCGTCGGCCTGCTGCCTGCATCAACACCCGGGGACCCATGCCTGCCCACGCATCCAGACCGACCACCGCCCTGACGGCCACCGTCCTCGGCATCTGCCTGGTCCCGGGAAGTGGCGCGCCGGCGGGACACGCCTCCGGCTCGGCCGCCGCCCCGGCGTCGGCGGGCAGGACGCCGGTGGCGCCTCTGACGGTGGCCCAGCTCAAGGACGCGGCCCTGGTGGACGCCGACGTCCCCCAGGTGAAGACCGGCATGGACATGCAGGGGGCGAGCCAGGAGCCCGGCAAGTTCCCTCCGACCACCCGGCCCGCACCGACCGGCGTCGGGTGATTCCGGCCGAGCTGCACGAGACGGCCGGGCCCGCACCGCACACCCAGGAAGACACATCTGCATGAGAGCCGAACACCTGCGCCGCGTACTGGTACCGGTCGCCCTGCTGGGGCTGGCCGTGACGGCGTGCGGGGACCAGACGAACGCCGCGCAGCGGGAACGCCGCCACCCGTACGCCGCCGTCGACGAGCTGCCGGAGGCCCTGGCGCCGGACGGGACCACGATCGTCGTGGGGGACCCGCGACGGATGCCGGTCCACCTCTACGAGGACATGCGGTGCACCGTCTGCAAGGAGGTCGAGGTGACAGGTGCAGGCGCCTCGCTCCTGGACATGACGCTGGGCAGGGAAGTGCGGACCGAGTACACCCTGTCCTCCGCCCTGGACGGCCCACTGGGCGGCACCGGCTCGAAGAAGGCCGCCAACGCCCTGCGCGCCGCGCTGGAGCAGGGCAAGTTCGCCGAGTACCGGGCCGTTCTCCTCCGCGACCAACCGCAGGAGAACGGCGACGGCTACACCGACGCGCTCCTGCTGGAGACGGCGTCACGAGTGGAGGGCCTGCGCGGGCCGGCGTTCGACTCCGCGGTCAAGGAGATGAAGTACGCGGACTTCGTGGACGCGTCCCAGCATGCGTACGAGGCCGCCGGTTCACCCGTGCTGCCCGCGGCCGACATCAACGGCAAACGATTGCCGGACACCCAGTCGGACGTCCTCCTCACCAAGGACTTTCTCCCGGTCTGGATATCCGGCTACCGCTGACCTCCCCCCACGGCCGGAGGCAGAACCGCCACGGACGGGGTGATCGGTAGAGCTGGTGGGCGGTCAGGGCCGCGGGTGTTCCGAGGGCGTCAAGGTGCGGGCTTCCCGGGGTGTATTCGAGCAGGACGCCGTCTTCGGGCCTGCTGGGTGCCTCAAGGAAGAGGACGAGGGCGTATGGGTAGGTGTCGGTGTGGCCGCCGTGGTGTCGCCCTCCTGGTGGAGGATGTTGAGGACGTGGCGTTCCACCGGGTCCGGTACGGGAGCCACGGCCTGGCCGGTGAGCCGGCCCAACAGTGAGACGAGTTCCCCGTCGGCGTACAGGCGGGGGACCAGTTGCGACTCCTCGGCGACACCCGGCCGCCCAGGGTGGTCATGTGGCGCGGAGAGTCGTCCATGCAGGCCATGGAGAAGTCCCGGCGCAGCGCGACGCTCTCGAGCCGTGCTGCCTCCTGGCGCAGGAGCGCCGGCCCCTCGGCGGTGAGGAGGCCGGCGAGCGGCACATAACCGGTCTGCTCCAGCCGCGCGGGCGCCCGGTCCGGCGCGCGGTCCCGTTCACCGTCCCGTGGACGAGGAGTGCCGGCGTACCGGCCTCTGACGGGCCGGCTGCGGGACCGTGCCGCTGGGCTGGCTGCGTTCGAACGGGTGGCCCTGCTCCCCGTCCGAAGGGGACGGGGAGCAGGGCCACCGGGAATCCTGTGGACCTCCCGCGGAGGGCCGGCTACTTGGGCATGAGGACGCTGTCGATGATGTACACGTTGGCGTTGGCGGTCTTGACGTCGCCGCAGACCACCTTCGCGGTGTCGTTGACCTTGTAGGACTCGCCGGAGCCGCTGGTGGTGACCATGCCCTTCTGCAGGGTCTCGAAGCTGCCGTTCTGCAGCTGCGCGGGGGTGATCTTCTGGCCGACGACGTGGTAGGTGAGGATCTTCGTCAGGGTTGCCTTGTCGGCGAGGACCTTGTCGAGGTCGGCCTTCGGGATCTTCGCGAAGGCGTCGTTGGTCGGGGCGAAGACCGTGATGTCCTTCGCGTTGTTGAGGGTGTCGACGAGGCCGGCCTTCTTGACGGCCGTCACGAGGGTCGACAGGGCGGGGTTGTTGGACGCGGCGGTCGCGACGGGGTCCTTGGCCATGCCGTCGAAGGAGCCGGCGCCCTCCCTGGGCACGCCCGCGCAGGCCGGGCCGAAGGGCTGGTCGCCGGTCATGGAGTCGCCCGCGGGGGTGCTCTCGCCGGTCTTGGCGGCGTCCTCGGAGGCCGCGGCGGGGGCGCCCTCGGTGTCGCTGCCGGAGTCGGAGCACGCGGCCAGGGAGAAGGGCAGCAGGGCTGCGGCGGCGACGGCGATCGCGGTGCGGCGGATCTTCATGCTGTTCATGACGGGTTGCTCCTTGAGGGGCTGTCGGTCTGTTCGTAAGGGTGTTGGCGTGGCTGGTCGTGCTGCCCGAGACGTGGCCTGGCGGCCGTTCGGGAGGTTCGGGAGGTCTAGGGGACGGTGACGAAGACGCTGTGCCGGCCGCTCGCTCCGTCGGGGATGGTGCGGGTGCGCTGTTCGGTCTGCACCGCGCCGGTACCGTCGGTGGCGCGGACGGCGATCGTGTGGCCGCCGGGGGTGGCGCTCCAGCGGTAGGACCACTGGCGCCAGGTGTCGATGCCGGCCTCGGCGGCGAGGTCGGCGTCCTGCCAGGGCCCGTCGTCGACCTGGATCTCGACGCGGGTGATGCCGCGGCGCTGGGCCCAGGCCACTCCGGCGACGGTGACGGGTCCGGCGGTGGGGCGGGCGAAGGGCCGGGGGGTGTCGATGCGGGCCTGCGTCTTGATCGGCGCCAGACGGGCCCACTTCCGCTTCACCCAGTAGGGGTCGTAGGCGTCGAAGGTGGTGAGTTCGATGTCCTCGATCCACTTGCAGGCGGACACGTAGCCGTAGAGGCCGGGGACGAGCATCCGGACCGGGAAGCCGTGCTCGAAGGGCAGGGGCCGGCCGTTCATGCCGACGGCGAGCATCGCGTCGCGGCCGTCCATCACGTCCTCGACCGGGGAACCGAGCGTCATCCCGTCCACCGAGCGGGCCACGAGCTGGTCCGCCTCGCCCCGCTGGGAGGGCGGCCTGACCCCGGCTTCCCTGAGGAGTTCGGCGAGGGGGACGCCGAGCCAGCGGGCGTTGCCGATGTAGGGGCCGCCGACCTCGTTGGAGACACAGGTGAGAGTGATGTCGCGTTCGATCAGGGGGCGGGCCAGGAGCTGGTCGAGGGTGTAGGCGCGCGGCCGGGTGACCCCACGGCCGTGGATGCGCAGCCGCCAGGCGCCGGCGTCCACCTTGGGAACGGTCAGGACGGTGTCGACGCGGTAGAAGTCGGGGTTGGGGGTGGTGAAGGCCGTGATGCCGGGCGCTTTGAGCTGGACGCCGGCCGGGACGGCGGGAGCCGGGGAGGCGGGCTCGGGCAGGACCAGGTCGTCGCGGGAGGCGAGCGCGCCCTGGCCTTGCCGGCCGGTGAAGAACCGGCCCAGTGCGCCGGCCGAGGCCGCCGCTACGGCGGTCACACCGGCGGCCGTCAGAAATCCGCGTCGGCTCCACCCGCCGGTGGCTTCCTCGCTGCCCGCACCGGACGGGCCGGCAGGCCGAGGAGCGGCCCTGGATGCCAGGACGTACAGGGTGAGGGCTCCCGCGACCGCCCCGGCGATCGAGGGCAGTACGTCGCCGATGCCGGTGGAGTCGGGCCGGCTCAGGGACGCTGCGGCGCCGACGAGCCCGAACAGCAACACCCCTGCGGCGCCGGCCCGCCGGTGAGACACGGCGAGGATCCCCAGGGCGGCGGCGACGAGGGCGAGAATCGCCAGGATCCCCAGCTGGAGGACGGTCTTGTCGTCTTCTCCGAAGGTGCGGATCGCGAAGTCCTTCACCGCGGCGGGCGTCCGGTCGATCACCGCGCCGCCGACCACGGTCACGGGCCCGGCCGCGGGCCGCACCAGTCCGGCGACCAGCTCGGCGACACCCAGGGCCGCGAAGGCGGCCAGGAGCCCGGCCGGGGCGCCCTGTGCGGCGCGGACGAGTTTGCTGCGGAAGCTGCTCACACCCGGCATTCGGCGGCGCCCGTCCGGCGGATTGGTATGAAGCCCCGAAAGAGTGAAACCGAATGCCCGTGCGGGTGTCAGGGCGCTGCGCGCGGGGCGGCGGAGCCAGATGGCAGGCGACTGCCATGGCCCGTGCGGTGTCCGGTTGTCCGGTGAGTTCTCTTGCGGTGTCGGGCCGCCGGCAGGAGGGCGTGGCCGGTGCTCGCGCCGATGACCAGGATGAACACGGATGCCCTGGCGCTGGCCGTCGAGCGGCAGCCGGCCCAAGCGGGCCGGCGCGTACCGGACGGCGCACGCTACTGCCAGGCCCAGGACGGAGCTCGCGATGACCAGCAGCGGCATCAGCAGGCTGCGGTAGCCCAGCAGGATCATCAGGACGCCGCCCGGAGCGACGGCGGGCAGCCGCGGGGCCCGCAAGGCTGCCATGCGGGCGGTGACCTGGCGGCCCGCCCGGGCGGACTCCGTCCCGCCCGGCAGCCGCACCTCGTGGGGAGATTCGGCGCCCGCATCCAGCCCGGGACGGAGGCTGCGGCCGCATGTCACCCGGCCGGAGTAATGTGCCGGTTATACCCCTGATGCAATCCATGAGGCGATTCGTCCCGAAACCTTCACGTGAGGCTCCCGGCGGGGCCGCACAGCACACCGAATCCACGATCGACCGGATCGAAGGAGGTGAGCGCGATGACCGCATCCCTGCGCGCGCGGAGGCTGCTGGCCGCGGCGGCGTCGGCCGGGGTGCTGGCCGGCGGGTCCGTGCTGGGCGCCTCCGCCACGGCGAGCGCGACGCCGACACCGTCAGCGGTTGCCTCGGTGGTAGCCGACGACCGGGACCACCGGCACGACCAGTGGGACCGTCATGAGCGGTGCAACTGGGTGAACGGCCACTGGGCCAAGAAGTGGGTCAAGGGCCACTCCGAATGGAAGTGGCACCAGGGCACCTGGCACAAGGGCTACTGGGACCACCACGGGAAGTGGCACGACGGATGGTGGGAGAAGGGCCACTGGAAGCAGCACTGGGTGCCCGGCCACTACGTCGGCCACTGGGTTCCCGGCCACTGGAACTGCCACCACAAGTGGTGACCGCCGGCAGGTCGCCATGGGGTTCCGGAATCACCGCAAGAGGGCCTCGCGCTCATCGTCCGCGAACTGGTCGCCGATGCGGTATGCGGTCTGCACGCGAGGGGACCCCACACCCAGACGGTCGGCACGGCCGGGGACGGCTCCACCGGGATGCTGCGGGTGGCTGTGCCGACAGCCACCCGCAGCCGACCTGCCCGGTACGGCTTGGCCCACAGCGCGTCCCCAGGCCGGGCGTGCGCCCCGTGCCGGGGCAGGTCACCGGTTCGCGCTCCCCGTTGTGACGGCGTCGAACCGGGGCTCTTTCCGCGTGCGGGTCAGGCGTTGATGCAGGTGTTGCCGAAGGACGGGTTCAGCAGCCCGATGATGCTCAGGGTGTTGCCGCAGGCGTTGATCGGGATGTGGATGGGCACCTGGATGAGGTTGCCCGAGCCGACACCCGGCGAGTACGCGGCCACCCCCTGGGCGCCCGCGTCGGCGGAAGCCACCGAGGCGCCTCCCGCGACCAGCGCGCCGGCCGCCAGAGCCACGGCGAGACCTCGTCGTACACGAACCATGTCTTGAACCTCCACTGCGGATGTCCGGCCACGCGGAAGTCCCGCGCGGCCGATGGGAAAGCCTCGCGAATGCCTTCGGGCTCCCTCACACCCCGTCTTCGCCGCCGTCCGACCCCCGGCTTGCCCCCAGCCCCCGACTTCCCTCCAACGGGTCAACCGAAGGTGATGCGGGTGACGAAGCCCCATCCCGTCCGCCGGCCGTCCGCTACGAAGACCAGGCGACACCCGCACACACCGCCAAGGCGGACCGCCCCTCGGAGACGGTCCGGCCCCGCCCGAGCGACGACGCGAGGACCGGCGGTCGTACGCGACCGGGCGCAGCCCGAGGCTCCGGAGGGGAGGCGAGGAACGCCGAGCCGGCCCCTCCACACCGGCTCGACGACCGCGTGGAGCACTAGAAGCGGGGGTGCCGCTTCGACCCGGAGCACGTCTCGTTCCTGAGGGGTGGTCGAGGGAGGGGAAGGCGGCCGCCGCCACACCACCGACCGCTCTCGCCACCCGGCCTGCACCGCGCCCCCCGCCCCGTCGGTGCCCCGCCCCGCCCTCAGACGGTGATCGCGATCTTCCCCCGCGCCCCGCCCTCCGTCAGCAGGGCCAAGGCCTGCGGGACCTGGTCCAGGGGGAACACCGATCCCACACTCGGCAAGACCCGGCCGGCGTCGACGAGGGAGGCGAGTTTGTCCAGGTCGGCCCGGTTCTGGCGGCTCGCGAGCATGGTCAGCCGCTGCCGCGTGAAGGGTGACAGCGCGAGCGCCCGGAACTGCCGGCCCATGCCGGTCCAGGCCCCGCAGTCCTCGCCGCCCGCGATGACCAGAGTGCCGCGCGGGGTCAGGATCCGGCGCAGCCGTGCCACCGGATTGGCGCCCGCGAGGTCCACCACCAGGTCGTAGCGGTGATCGTCGGCGGTGACGTCCTCGCGGGTGTAATCGCGTACGTGGTCCGCGCCCAGCGAGCGCACCAGGTCCGCCTTGGCCGGTCCGCACACCGCGGTGACCTCGGCCCCGAACGCCTTGGCCAACTGCACCGCGTACGTTCCCACGCCGCCCGAGGCCCCGGTGACGAGCACCCGCTGCCCGGCCCGGACCCGTCCCGCGTCGCGCAGCGCCTGGAGCGCGGTCACCCCCGACACCGCGAGCACGGCCGCCTCCTCGAACCCCAGCCGGGCCGGCTTGGGCGCGATCCGGTCGGCGCGGGCCACCGCGTACTCGGCGAAGGACCCGTGCGCCGTGCCGAACACCGGGTCGCCGACGGCGCATCCCGTCACCCCGGGTCCGAGCGCGGCCACGGTGCCCGCCACGTCCAGGCCCGCTGCCGGATCCCGCGGCCGCCGCAGGCCCAGAGCCGCCCGCACCGCGTACGGGTAGCCCGCCGTCAGGTGCCAGGTACCCCGGTCGACCCCAGCCGCCCGCACCCGCAACAGCACCCGGCCGGCCCCCGGCACCGGCCGGGGCACCCGCTCGGTCCTCAGCATCTCGGGGCCTCCGTACCCCCGCTGAAGGACCGCCACCATCGTCGCCGCACCATCCACCGCCGCCCACCGCCTTCCTCGCCGACGAGTGCCGTACTAAGTACGACTTACTTAGTACGGTACAGTGGCCCCTGCGGCCAAGGACGTCAAGGCGGGAGGCGCAGGTGCCCCAGCAGGTTCCCCTCAGCCGGGCCCGGGTTCTGGCGGAAGCGGTCGCTCTCGCCGACGAGGAGGGCGTGGCCGGGCTGACGATCAGGGCTCTCGCCCAGCGGCTCGGCGTGAAGCCGATGTCGCTCTACCACCACGTCCGGCACAAGGAGGCGATCCTCGACGGCATCGTCGACGCCGTCTTCGCCGAGATCGAGCTGCCCGCCGACGGCCCGGACTGGCGCTCGGCCCTGAGCCGGCGCGCGCACAGCGCCCGCGAGGTCCTGGGCCGCCACCCGTGGGCCACCGCGGTGATGGAGTCACGTGCCCACCCCGGTCCGGCGACACTGCGTCACCACGACGCCGTCCTGGGCGTCCTGCGGCGGGCCGGCTTCCCGTACGCGCTCGCCGCGCACGCGTACTCGCTGCTGGACAGCTACGTCTACGGCTTCGCCCTGACCGAGGCGGCGCTGCCATTCGCCCCGCGGGACGTGGAGATCGCCGTCGGTGACTTCCTCGCAGCCTTTCCGGCCGGCGAGTACCCGAACCTCGCCGATTTCGCCCAGCACCACGTCCTCCGGCCCGGGTACGAGTACGGCGCCGAGTTCGGCTACGGCCTGGACCTCATTCTGGACGGCCTCGCGGCCCGCCTCACTGCTGCCACGGAAGCGCAGGCGTAGACGGCGGCCGGCCGAGCGGGTGACCCGCTCGCCGCGCGCTCCTCCACGGCCGGCGCCAGGCGGCGGTTGTCTTGAAGCACAGGACCACGCCGAGCCGGGCAGGCACGCGTTCCTGCGGGGGAGTGGCGGTCCCAAAGGGGCGGCGGGCGCGACTCCACAGCCTCGCCGGAGCGGTTCGAAGCAGCCCTCGTACAGCGCGTGGAGGAGCCCGGCCCGGCCACCGAGGGCGCGGAAGAGGGTGTCCGTGCCGACGCGGCCGACGCCGCGATGTCGGTCGTCGTCAGCTCCTCGCGGCTCTCGGAACGGGCGAAGAGGGCGTCGGCCGCCTCCATTACCGCCTGCCGGCCGGGGGCCGCGTCCCTGCGGGGACAACCCGACGGCGCGTAACGGCGGGGACAACCCCACTTTCCGGCTGACGAAGTGTTTTCTGCCAGGCCGTGTTGCTTCCCGCGCCATGTGCTGCCACGACTGTGCACCACCCGCTCGGTCCGGCCGCTCGCGACCCCCATAGGGTGCACTCGACCGACAGGGCGGGTGGGGCGAGAGCTCCCGAAGAAAGGGTGAGGCCGTGGGCGGCGTGGCATCGAACGGTGGGTCCTGGCAGCTCGGCGACCGGGAGGGCGGCATACTGGCCGCCCGTTGGTGGCAATGGGCCCTCTCCGCCCCCGACGACCGGAGCCCGGTCGCCGACACGACCGGCGAGTACGCCGGCTGGCAGCAGCCCGACGACCTGTGGTTCCTCGCCGGCACCTACGGCGGCCAGGTGGTCCGCCGCTGCGAGGTGCCCGCCGACCGGCCGCTGTTCTTCCCGGTGATCAACATCCAGCACACGAAGCAGCACTCCCGCAAGCCACTGAAGCTCGACGTGGCCCATGCGAAGGCCTTCCTCAACGGCGTCCCCCTCGACCTGCGCGAATTCACCGCGCCGCCCTTCCCCGTGGGGCTGCGCATGCACCTCGCGTGGGGCATCTGGGCCGGCCTGGCACCTCTACTGCCCGGCCAGTACGTCCTGGAGATCAAGGGCAGCACGACGGGCGGCTTCTGGGTCGACACGACGTACCACCTCACGGCCGTCCGCGCGTGACCACCCGGACGCCGGCACTCGGTCGACGGCTCGGCGGGCTGGACGACGGCACCGTACGAGGGTCCGAGAGGATCCCCCGGGGCACACCGAATCGCAAGGACCCCACCTGTCGATTCCTGCGAACCACACGGCTCCGACTTCGGTGCGACTACCGGACCCGATCACCAGGCGTTCGTCGCCATCGGCGATCTGCTGCGGCAGTTCCGGGCCCCTCCGGCGGCACCGCTACCCGATGAGGACGACCCGCACTCAGGCCGGCGGGACGTCGGGGGTGTAGTCCGACTCGTCCTCGTTCACGGTACGGGCCGGACGCTCGAAGAGCCCGACCACCGTGCGCCAGGGGGCTGCGCCGAGGGCCACGGCGCATGCCTGTCCGTCAGAGCGACGACCACGTCCGGCAGGGGCCGGGAGCGCAGCGCCCGGGCGAAGGCGGACCGCAGTTCCGTACCGCCGCAGCCGAACAGTTCGAGGTTCTCGGCGCGGCACAGCGGTACGGCCACCCCCGCCACCGCGTCACAGCAGATCACCGACACCAGGTCGCAGCGCGCTGCCCAGCTCCGTGTTGCTCACCGACCCCGAGGTGTCGATCACCACGCACATTCGGGGCGGCATCCGGCGCAGGCTCGGCAGCACGACGCCGGGGACACCGGCCGAACGCCGCACGGGCGCCGGTAGCTGTCCTCGCCCGCCCCGGCGCGCCCGCCTCCGCCCGGACCGCCGCACCCAGCTGCTGCCGCCACGGCTGAGGGGGTGGAACGCCTCGTCCGCCCACCTGCGCCACCCTTCGGGAGCATTCCCCGGCCGCCCGGTGATCGCCTCGGACACCCGGAACCGCACGGCGTCCCGCTGCTGCCGGCTCAGCGCGTGGACCCCCTCGGCGCCCAACTCCCAGGGCAGCGCATGCCCGTCCGCACCACTGCCGCAGTCCAGCCACGCCAGCCGCAGCGCCAGCCTGCCCCAACGTCAAAGGATCGAGGTCAGTGAAGGTCGTGATCCGTGCTCCGGCACGCTGTCCCGGTGGATGCTCACGTCGGCACTCAAGTACCTCGGCAGCGACTGACTGTTCCGGCCTCGGCGGTCGCGGCTCTGGAGCAGGCCGTCCCCGGCCTCGCCCTCCTTCGCCGTACGGCTTCAGCCGGCATCGCCTGGGCAACGGTCGAGGAGCGCCTGACCACGGAGCTGCCTTCCGACTACAAGCTGCTTGCCGACAGCTACCCGTCCTTGGCTTTCGGGGACTTCCTTTGCGTCGGCTTCCCGAACCCCAGGCAAGAAAAGTCCTGGTCAGAGGACTCCGAGGATCTTGAGATCCTCGCTGAGTGGTGTGCGTACGCAGAGATGGCCGTCCCTTCGAACCAGGGCGACCACTTCCTCTGGAACGTCGCCGGCGACGAGGGCGCGGCCGAGGACGTCGCCGTCGCAGCGGACACGGCGTCCGCCTTGGGCGTCGGGCGGGTAGACGACCACGCGCGCGGCCGCCGGCTGGTCATTCGAACACTCCGAGGATGGTGTCGGGGCGGCAGGCCGGGCAGACCTGTACGCCATCGGCCAGGGCGAGAACTCGACGGTGGCGGGCTTGCAGCGGCTGCGCGTGTTCCCGCAGCTGCCGGCGCGCACCACGCAGCTGGCCGGCCCGTGCCGATCCCGTACGCGATCAGCCACTCGGCGGCGCAGGCCTTCGCGCACCCTCCACCACCGCGTCCTGCTCCTCGGCGGCCATCCAGCCGCGGGTGCGGCCTGAAGCTGGAGGCGTTCGAGGAAGCGCATGAGGCCCAGCCGTGGGCTGTCGACCGGGGGCGGGGCGGACATCGCTGCTTCCCGCAGTGCGCCGCCGCGCTGCCCTGCACGCAAGCCACAGGGGGAGGCGAGGCGCCCACCGCGTAACGGCAGGTGGGAGCGCGGCAGCGCGAACAGCGGCCCGGCGCGCCCGGGGGTTGGGAGCGGGGGCGGACGGATGGCGTGGAGGTGCGGGGACGTGGTGTTGCGGCCGCCGGTCGTGCCGATACTGGCGCAGGCCGCCGAGACGATCCCAGCCCTGCTCCGGACCGGCCCGGGTTTGGCCTACGAGCTGACGTACGACGGCCACCGGCTGCTCGTTTTCATCCCATCCGCACCGGGTGGGCGGGTGCTGCTCCAGACCCGCCGCGACGCATCTGGTCCAGGACGCGTTCCCCGACCTGGTGGCCGCCGCCGTCTTCTCAGCTGCCCGGCGGCCAGGTCCTCGATAGCGAAGTGCTCGCCTGAGACGTGGAGGCCAGCGCCCTGTCCTTCGAGGGCTTGCAGCGCCGGGCCGTCGCCCGCGCTCGCAACGCCGGAGCCCCCACCGCCCGCTGCCCGCCCTCTACGTCGCCTTCGACGTCGGGATCAGCCGGGGATCGGCTGCCCATCGGGCACGGTTCAGCGCATGACGCCCAAGCCGGGACAGTTCTTTGCCGCGGACCGGAGGGCACGCGACTCCGGGAAATATCCGATGGGTGCACAAATAAAACTGCAAGGAATGTGAAGACTTCTTCCTGCATTCGTCCCGGCCTTGTCAAGGGAATTCAGGTTTGTTGACGCTCAAGGATCTCTCGAAATAAGTTCCTCTTGTGCTGGTAATACGGCTGGCGCACTCATCCACGAAGGGAAGACGATGGCTCGAATGTGGGTCAAAAGGCATGGGTAACTACCCTGGCTGTTACAGCCCTTACGGCAATGTCCGTTGCCGTGGCCGGTCCGGCGGCAGCCGTGGAGACGGGTACTACGCCTTCCCGGTCCGACTGCTCCTGGGCTCCCTGGGACTGGGACGACTGTGTGATCGACGTCGTCACGTAACGTCCGCTCCGCCATGCGGTTGCCGGAGAGGCTTGAGGACATCTCCGGCAACTACATCGCCGGTTCTGTGTCATCAGCTATGGGGAACCGGGTCGGCGCCGCTGCCCGCGCGGGCACCGACCGGCTTCGGCCCCGCGTGCCCCGCTCCTCATCGCTGGTATCGCCGGCGGCGCTACCCCAGACTGCGGGAAGGGCAGGCGCTCATTTCCGACGAGACCGTCCTCACCTGTGGCACGGCCGCCCTGAGCGTTGCCCTGATCGGCTGGCTCTGCGGCCACCATGACCGTAATAAAGCAGGCCGACGCCTGGCAGCCAAGGGATGGACAGACCATGTGAGGGCCGACGCTACTCAACGTACCGAACCGCCGAGCGAGCGCGCTTACCCCCAGAAGACCGGGCGCTCCGAGACGCGGTAGCGCTGAGGGCCGCCCAGAGCGCGCCTGGGCTCAGGGCGGCCAGGCCTTGCCCTCCATGACGGGCCGCCCGGTGACCGGACGGCCACGGCCGGGGTTTGCGCCACCGCGGGCGGCGGTGGAGTCGGTGGACGCGCAGGCCGTGCGGGCCGTGCGGGCCGGTCTGCCACGGGACCCGCTGTCCTCGTACGAGGCGGCGCAGCAGCTGGAGGCGGGTCTGGCTGGGTGGAAGGTCCCGGTGGGTGCCGCGGCGGTACGGGTTTCTGGCGGGTGCCGCCGCTGAGGTTCGCGGTCTGTCGATGCCCGCCCGTCCCGGGCGCGGACAGCCGCCTCGGGCGGTGCAAGCCTCCTGCCGCCAACCATTCCCGCGGACCGAACCCACGCCCTAGACTGCGACCGCTCCAAGACCTGGCGATCATCGGGAGGGCACGCGAGATGAACCGAGCACTGATCAGCGCATTCGGGGCCGTGGCGTTAGTCGTGGCCGGGGGGACTGTCGCCACCGCTTCCGACGGAGCTCCCCCGCGCACCACACACGGCCCTTGCCACTACACCCAGACTCCGGACGAGCCGCCGGCGCGCTCTGTCCCGCTGCCGCCTGACCCGCGGCGCACCCCCAGCCGTGGCACGGTCGATATGACGGTTCCGACCAGCCAGGGCCCGCTCCCGCTGCACTTGGACCGGGCCCAGGCGCCGTGCACGGTCCAGAGTTTCCTGCACCTCGCCCGGCACGGGTTCTACGACCGCACGGTGTGCCACCGTCTGACGGCGTATCCGACACTGAAGGTTCTGCAGTGTGGCGACCCGACCGGTACCGGCGAGGGTGGGCCCGGGTACAAGTACAAGGACGAGCTGCCGGTGGACCTGCCTCCGGCACCGACCGATCCGTCCGGCGCGCGCCGTCTCTACGGGCGCGGCCTGCTGGCGATGGCCAATGCCGGCCCGGACACGAACGGTTCTCAGTTCTTCGTCGTGTACGGCGACTCCGCGCTGCGACCGAACTACACGGTGTTCGGCACGGTCGGCGCCGACGGCCTGACGACACTCGACAAGGTCGCCGCCGGAGGCATCCAGCCGACCGCGGAGAACCCGGCACCGGTCGACGGCACACCCGTGTTGCGGACCGAGCTGTTCCGCGTCCGGCCGTCCTGACAGCAAAGACGCACCGCGGAGTGGCCACGCCCTCGATGGGCATGCCGTACGCCTGTGGCCACCCCAGGCGGACTACGCCGCCCGGATGAAGCGTCTGGGTGCGGAAGCGCAGGACTCCGGACCTTCTGCCCGGACTGCGCCGAAGCACCCAAGGCCCAACCAGTGGACTCGCTACGGTTCCACCCATGGACATGCGACCCGCGTACGGGTGAGGTGCGAGCATGCCGCATGAGCAGCTTCCTCCCCACCCTCACCGAACGCCGATCGCCGCGGGTCACCTTCATCTCCGCTGCGGACCGCTGGGTGGCCGGGGCCGGGGCCGAGGCCGAGCTGCGGGCCCAGGGCGGGATCGTTCTGCGGCTGGATCGTGAGGAGCTGCGGTCGCGGACAGCGAGATCGGCGAGTTGCAGGCTCCCGAGCGGGGACGGGATCAGTGAGGAGCGACCCACTGAGCGGCGCGGGCGCCGTCGCAGACGGCTGGCACACCGCGGTGAGGTCGGCCTGTGTGGCCTCGACGCCCGCGTTCGGCCGCCGGAGGCCGTCAGTCGGCCGAGGGCGGGGTGGTGACGCGACGCGGTCACATATTTTGCGGACGATGCGCAACCGATCCGCCATCCTGCATGTCACATCATGCAGGAGCGACCAACTCCAATGAGCCGCAGGGGGAAACAAATGCGATTCACCCGTTCCGTCCTCACCACCTCCGCATGCGCCGCCCTGGCCCTGGGGGCCAGCACCGCCCTGGCGGCGCCCGCCACCGCCGCGCCCAACACCACGCCGCAGAAGGTATGCGGAAGCGCCTACAAGACCGTGAACTCGGCCGCCATCGGTTCGCTGGGCACCGTCTACCTGACCTACAACGCCTCGAACGGCAAGAACTGCGTCGCGACGATCCGCAACAACCCGGGCGCAGCCGTGGACATGGCGCTGTGGATCGAAGTCCCCGAGACCTGGGAGCGGGGCGAGGACTACGGTCGGTACACGTCGTACGCGGGCCCGGCCTACGTGTACGGCAAGGGCCACTGCGTCGACTGGGGCGGAGGCATCAGCAACGTGCACGTGCAGGTGTACAACTCCAACTGCGGCGCGCGCAAGGAGCACCGGGTCACCGAGGTCCGCTGACCCGACCCCTGCTGACCGCGACGCTCCGTGTCGTTGCGCGGTCGTCGCGGGGCAGGACCTACGACGCGACCACCACACCGAAACCGCCGTGGTCCGGCTCGCCCTGGCAGACTTGCCCAGTTCTGCCGGGGCGAGGGCGTCCGGCCTCCGGTGGCCGGCCGCCACGCGAGCCGAGCTTCCGGCGGTCGCGCCCGCTGGCCCTGCTGGTCACCCCGGGGTCAGTGGGGCAATGCACCCCAGTTCACCGAAGCCCTCGCCCGGGTCCGCGTCGCCCGGCCCGGCGGACGCCCCCGCACCAGGCCGGACCACGTCAGCGGCGACAAGGCAGACAGACTCACGCTCCGCGAATGATCCGCCGGACACCCCCCAGGTGGCCGGGGGCCCGGGCGACTGGCGGTCGCCGCCGCGGTCACGTCGCGGAGATGGATCCGCCTCGTCCGCCTCCGTGTCCATCGCCGAGAAGGCATGCTCGTACGCCTCATCAACTACGAGCGTCGCCGGGTCCGCGACCCTCTCTTCGTCAGCCGGCAGAGCGAGCACCGTGGGCAGATCGGCGCGCGTCGCGGGGCGCAGGGTGAAAGCAGTCACGTGGACGGGTCCAGGGGCAGCCGGCATGGCACCGACCACAACCGGACCCTCATCGGGACCTACCACCCCGCCCCTGATCACGACTCCGCACAGGCTGGCCGCCTTGCCCTTGCCGGTCCGGCACGGGGAGCCCGTAGGGGCGGCGCAGGTGGACAACGGGCATTCGTGCAGCCCTCCTTAGGATCGGGGCATGGCGATTGAAGAGCGCATACGGTGGGACGGCGTCACCAGCCGCGACGTGTACCCCGAGGACGTCCTGACCCGGCGGGACCTACTGGCCGACGCAGCCCGTGACGGCGACTGGCCGCAGGTGTTCGAGCAGTTGGCGCAGAATCCCGACTGGGTCAACGCGACCAGGGTGGGCGGCTCCAGCTGGTTCACCCCGCTGCACCAGGCGGCCTGGCACGGAGCAGAGGCCGCTGCAGCCGTGCTCGTCGGCTGCGGAGCCTGGCGTACCCTGCCGACCGCGGCGGGGGAGCGAGCCCTGGACATCGCCCTGGCCCGCGGCCACAAGAAGGTGGCGGGCCTGCTCCAGCCCGTGGTGCACCACCCCGTGCCGTCCGCGACGCTGAACGCGCTGGAAGGCCGGCTGCACGCGCTCATCCGCGCGGACAGTCACGGCCTCGCGGACCAGTACCGCCTGAGGTTGCCGACGCTGGCCGTCCTGACCGAACTCGCCGAGGCGCAGATGTACTTCCCCGTTCCCGGCATGTACGGCGGCTTCCGCTACCGGCTGGACGGCGACAGCCTCGTCACCGAGAGTTCCAGCCGCGTCGCCGGCGGCTCGGGCCGACATCACCGCATCACCGTCCGGTCGACCGAGCTGGTCGCCGAGGGGGTCGACTGACCCGACCGGTCCGTGCCCGCCCGTACCCACACGCCGGCGAGTCGGTGGCCCGACTCGCCAAGCGCGATGGCCCACTCAGACGGCCGGCTGTGGGCACCTCCCTCGACCGTGGACGGGGCGGCGGTCGCGGGTCCGTGGCCGGTTTGTGCTGCTGCCGTGGTTGTACGGACCGGCGGGGCGGCCTCATGCCTTGGTTGCACGGTCCGGCGGACCGGGGCGAAAGGTGGAGGTGGGGGATCAACCCGTCGGGCGACGAGCGGACGCCGGAACGGCACGTAGCGTTCCTGCCTGTCGCCCCCGGCGCCCGGGACGGGAGCGGCACCTTCCTGCAAGGGAGGGACCCGCTCTGTCGTTGGGTGGGTCCCGGTCGATGTGCGTTGAAGGGGAGAATCATGATCAACACCAGGAAGTCCGCTGTGCTGCTGTCCGGTGGTGCTCTGGCCGCCGCCGTCCTGATGGGTACGGCCGGTGTCGCCTCGGCGGCCCCGGCGGGAGCCGGGGCGCCCGTGGCGGCGGCCGCGACGGACTCCGGCTGGTACTGCGGCTGGGAGGAGGGCACGCCGTACACCGACCGGGGCGACCGCGGTGACAAGGTGCGCGAGGTGCAGTGCCTCCTGAGGGACGTCTGGCACTTCGACATCGGCAAGTACGGGGTCGACGGCGACTTCGGCAAGGCCACCGAGGACGCGGTAAAGGCGTTCCAGCGCAGCCGGGGGCTCGCCGCCGACGGCAAGGTCGGCCCCAACACCTGGCGCAAGCTCCGGGGTCAGTGACAACGGCCTGTCGGTTGGTGAGCTGATACGACGGGGGATCACCGATCGGTGCCGGCCCGCCCTGGCGGGCCGGCACCACCGACGGCGGTGCCGGCCGGGCGTACGTCGCGCAGCGCGGCGGACGTCCCGGCCACGGCGCTACGGGGTGTCCGCACAGTAGCGCCGGCTGCCCGAAGGGCGGGCCCTGCGGTGCCAGGCGTCGCAGGGCAGGCGGGACTTGCGGACACCCCTAGGACGAGGACCGTTCCGTCTGCTCCCGGCCGGGGGACAGCAGGCCGCTCTCGTAGGCGACGACCACGGCCTGTGCGCGGCTCTGCAGGCCGAGTTTGGACATGACGCGGTTGAGGTGGGTCTTGACGGTGGCGATGCTCACCACCAGCCGCTGGGCGATCTGCTCGTTGGTGAGGCCCTGCCCCACGAGGTGCAGCACCTCCGTTTCGCGTTCCGTGAGGTCCCCGAGACTGGCGGGCTGTGCCCGCGGAGCCTCTGGCCGGTGGGCGAAGGTTTCGACGAGCCGACGGGTGACGGTGGGGGCGAACAGCATCTCGCCTTCGGCGATCAGGGCGACAGCTGCCAGGAGCCGCTCGGGCGGGGTGTCCTTGAGGAGGAATCCGCTGGCGCCGGCCCGCAGGGCCGCGTACACGTACTCGTCGAGATCGAACACCGTGAGCATGACGATCTTCGGCTTGGGGTGGGGTGCCTGGTCGAGGATGTACTCAAGGGCGGCGATGCCGCTCATGCCCGGCAGCCGGATGTCCATCAGGATCACGTCCGGCCGCAGGGAAGCGGCGAGTTCGATCGCCTCTTCACCGGTTGCCGCCTGCCCCACGGCCTCTAAGCCTGGTGTCGCCGCGGCGAGCGCTGCCAGCCCGGCCCGGATGAGGACCTGGTCGTCCACGATGAGCAGCCGTGTCATCGCTGCCGTCTCCCCCCGTGTGTGCGGGGGATGGTCACGTGCCCCCGGTTGTGTCCAGCGGGGCCAGCGGGATGGTGAAGGAGACCTCGAACCCTCCCTCGGCTGTCGGCCCCGCCCGCAGTGACCCGCCGTAGAGTCTCGCCCGTTCCCGCATGCCGGGCAACCCGAGCCCACTCGACGGCAGACCGGCGGCGGGCGCGCTGCCACCCCGGCTGGTCACCTCGCAGCTCAGCAGGTCGGCGTGGAAGACGAGGTTCAGGCGGACCCGGGCGCCATGGCCGGCGTGCTTCACGCTGTTGGTCAGCGCCTCCTGGATGATGCGGTACGCGCACAGCTCCACCCCTGACGGCAGCGGGCGCTGGTGTCCCGAAACCGTCCAGGTGACGTCCAGGCCGGAGGCGCGGGCCCGCTCCACCAGCTCGTCCAGTGCGTCCAGACCCGGCGCCGCCCGGTACAGCGCGTCCTTGTCGGCGGTCTCGGTACCGGTGCGCAGTACGCCGAGCAGGCCGCGCATCTCCTCCATCGCCTGCCGACTGCTGGAGCCGATGGACGCCAGAGCCTGCCGGGCCGCTGCGGGGTCGGAGGTGAACACGAACTCGGCCAGGCCCGCCTGGACAGCGAGCGCGGAGAGGTGGTGGGCCACGACGTCGTGGAGTTCGCGGGCGATGCGCAGTCTCTCCTCTGCGATGGCGTGCCGAGCACGAAGTTCCTGCTCGCGCCGCAATTGCGCCGTGAGCTCGGCGAGTTGGATGTTGCGCTGCGCCAGGCGGCGGCTGCCGGAGGCCCACAACCAGACGACTGCGACCCCGATGGCGGCCTGCGCCAGGGACAGTTCCACCGACAGACGGGCTCTCAGCCCGGCCGCCGCCCATACGCCGGCGGTCACCGCCGCCGCCCACGCCGACCGCCGGGCCGCACTGCGCACGATCACCGTGTAGCAGGCCAGCAACGGGGCCCACAGGTTCGTCGACGGCTGGAAACCGGCCGCCGTGTACGCGGCCAGTGCGCCGCACGAGACGCCGAACGCCACCCACGGTGCCCGCCCGCGCAGCGCCAGGGGGAGGTTCACGGCCAGGCTGAGGGCGATGGCGAGAGGGCCGAAGGGCGGCCAGCCCTCGCTCTGGTATTGGGCGGCGTGGGCCTGCCGTCCGTAGACGACCGTCACGGTCGCCATGACACACGCGAGCAGGGTGTCGGTCACCAGCGGGTCGACGTGTATCCGGCGTCTGCCTGACTGCATCCCCGCAGCGTAGAGGCGCTCGCCCGGGACGTCGTCCACCCCAGGGTTGACCGCGCGGACGGCGCGGGGCGGGCGCCGCGGACCTCGCTGGAGGCGGCGGCCCCGACTCGCGTGACGAGATTTTGGGTCCTGGTCGACGGCGTCGACGACCGGGGTGACGGCGGCAGGCTGGTTGGCTGTCTGCAGGTGACCTACATCCCGGGGCTGGGCAAGGACCGGGCCGACCGAGCCCTGATCGAGGCGGTGCGACCTCGCCCGCAGCCCCGGTGCCGGGCTCGCGCCGCACACGCCGGCGTTTCGGGGCAGGCGGGCCTGCCTCCGAGGACCGGACTGTCGACCCCAGGGGGTGGCGGCGGTGCCGCCGGGCCCGATGAGCGCGGTGCCCCGCGCGGTGCAGGCGGCGCCGAGGACGCGACCGCCGCGATGACCGACCCGGTGCCGAACCGGCATCACCGCCGCGCGGGACATCACCTCTGACGCCGTCCGCACCCGGCCTGCGGGACCGGCCGTGATCCGCCGGGTATCGCTAGAGCCAGCCGCGCTTCGTGGCGTTCACGCCGGCCTGGAATCTGCTGGCGGCGTCCAGTCTCTCCATCAGGCTCGACATCATGCGGCTGACGGTGCGGGCCGAGATGCCGAGGTTGCGGGCCGCGGCCTCGTCGGTGTCGCCTGCGGCGACCATGGCCAGCAGGGCCTGTTCGATCGGGGTGCAGCCGTTGTCGTTGGCGGGGGGCTGTTCGCCGAAGGAGGTGCCCGCCGACCAGCACAGCTCGAACAGGGCGCACAGGGCGGTGATGACGCCGGCGCTGCGTACCTCGATGGCGCCTTTGCGGGGGTCCTGCGGGTCCAGGGGCAGGATCGCGGCCCGCCGGTCGACGATGATCATCTGGATGGGCACGGTGGGGACGGTGCGCATCTGGCCGCCGTGCTCGATGAGCCAGCGGGCGTAGGCGAGGGTGTCGGGGTCGTTGCGGAAGCTGTCGCGGCATACGGCCCGGATGCTCACGCCGCGTTGCAGGGCCGCCTCGTTGAGGGGGGTGGCGGCGTTGCGGGCGTCGGGGCGGTGGGCTCCGCCGGGGTTGAGGGACAGGCATTCGGTCTCGGTGGTCCGCTGGAGTTCCTCCAGCCGGATGCGGACGGCGTCGAGGCCTTCGAGTCGTGTGGCGCTGTCGGACGTGCGCGTGTCGAGGTGTTCGGCGGTGATCGCCGCGATCTCGGCGCGGGCGGTCTCCACTTGGGCCAGGCGGGTGGCGATGTCGGCTTCGGCGGAGGCCAGCAGGGTGGTGAGCCCGACTTCCGGGCTGACGGGGCGCAGTCTTCCTCCGCGCTGGTCGGAGGGCTTGAGGAGGGCGAGGGCGGCCAGTTCGTCGAAGGCGGCGCGGATCACCTTCTCCTGGAGTCCGGTGTCCGCCATCAGGTCGGTGATGCCGTGGTCGGGGTGGAGCAGGGTGGCCCTGTAGACGGTCTCGGCGTGGGGTGAGAGTCCGAGTAATTGCAGCATGCGGTCTGCCTTCGGTCAGTTCCTGGTCTGGGTGGGGGCGGAATCGGTCATGAGTGCAACCTCCCTCATGACCGGGCGGTGTTCAAGGCCGCGGGGGGTGGAGGTGGCGTCTCCCCGCCTGGCGTATTGGCGCCCGTCTGCGGCTAGTGACACCGCCACGGTTGTGGGACAGGCTTATGCCATCGAACGCAACACCCCACAGAACGGGGTGAACGCGACAAGCAAGGCAGAGAAGCTGATTCTGAAGGGTGGAGCCTCCATGTCCCGGGTCGCCGCAGTCCTGCTCGCATCCGCCGCTCTCGTCGTGGCCGTCGGAACCTCCGCAGCCGTCTCCCAGGAGGCCCCGGCCGCCGGGCGGACCTCCGCCAGTGACGGGTTCGGCTGGGGCAAGGGGCGGCAGGTCGTGGCCGACGACGGGTTCGGCTGGGGCGGTCCGCGCGGCAGCGCCGGCCTGCCGGTCATCTGACACGGACCCCTACCGGAGGCCGACGGTGCCGGTTCACACGAGGGCTCCATGTACATGATCACCATGCGGCTGGTCGCTTCCCACGGGACGTGTGCGGCGCCCGGTGACCTCAGGGAGCTCCTCACCGCCCACTTCGATCCCGCGGACCGGATCGAGCACCTGTGGACCCGCGCCGACGGAGACCGGATCGACCTGGTCCTGTTCGTCCTGGCCGCGTGCGAAGCCGACGCCCTGCTCACCGCCCGCGCCGCGTGCCTGCGGGCCGTCGCCCGCACGCCGCGGCTGGTGGCCTGGCGGCTGTCGGACACCGCGGACGCCGGTGACGCCGGTGGCGGCCGCGAGTACCGCTGACGGCACCGGACACCCGCCCGTCCGACGACCCGTCAGTGCGAGGGCCCGTCCGTGAGCGGCCCGCCCGCCGCTCTCCTCACACCCCCGGCCCGCGCGTCGGCCACCACCACGAAGGCAAGAGAGAGGAATCCACCATGCTCGAAACCGCTGACGCAGGGCCGCGTACGGCGCTCGACCGCACCACCGAACGCCGCCACATCGGTACCTTCCAGGTGCCCGACGACGTCACCTCGATGGAGTTCTGCCTGCCGGGAGCGCGGCTGGAGACCACGAACGTGACCGAGAGCGACGGCACGAACGGTGTCGTGCGGGTGACCCGCATCTCCAACGGGCCGGGCATCACCGACTACGTCACCCACGAGAAGGACTTCGCCTACTCCGCCTACGGCATCCACGTCGGCCAGGACGACCGGCTCACCTTCTTCGGCGAGGGCCAGCGCATCACCGTGCACCTGATCGACTGCCGTGAGGACTCGCCCCAACTCGGCGACGAGATCACCATCGAGATGGCCGTCTCGCCCTACCGGGTCCTGATCATCCCCAAGGGCGTCGCCCACACCCTCGACGGCCTGGGCGGAGTGGTGACCCGCGACGAGCCGGTCTGGTACGCAGACCAGAACCCCGACTGGGAACCGGACAACGACCTGGTCTCCTTCCTGCGCTCCTCGCAACAGGCTCCCGTGGTGCGCACCAACCGCCACGAACTGCCGGTCGCCGCGCACCTGCTGCTCTCCCGGATGTCGCAGCAGACCAACGCCCAGGACCACGGCGCCTACGCCGCCCGGTACCGCGTCTCCATCGGCGGCAGCACCACCTACGCGACGCTCAGGCCGGCGTGGCGGGCCGCGGAGACCGGCGCGGACGCCCACCCGTGGTCCTCCCGCAACAACTTCGTGCTGACGGGCCCGGAGTCCTTCACCGTCGTGCCCTCCACCGACAGCTGCACCTCCGACGTCCTCGAAGTGGACCTCGACGGCAGCCGCGCGGAAGAACCCGACGGGGCCGACAGCGGCACCGGCCGGTTCGTCCGCCACGCATACTCCCGCCGCCGCCTGACGTGGCTGGCGGGCAGCACGGACGCGCAGATCGAGGTGGTGACCGCGGACGGCGAGCACTGCGTGATCCGCCTCGGGGACCCCACGATCGGGGTCCGCGTCCCCCCTGGTACCTGGTACCGGCTCACCGGAAGCGGCCGTGTCTGGCTCCGCTCCGAGATGGAACTCCTGGACCTCGAACCCTGGGCCCTGGACCACCCTCTCGGCCGCGACGTCACCACCTCCGCCCTCTCCGGGGCCGTCACCAGCAGGCCCGAGCAGGACGGCGACCGCTACCTGCCCGGACCGGCTCTCCACGCGCTGGCGCGCATGGAGGCCAAGGCAATATCGCTCACCCGCTGAAATCCGACCGCAGGACCCACCGAAGGGAACTCATCATGTCGATCACCAGTGCCGAGACCGCCGCCTGGAAGACCGAGCTCGCCGCCATGTCCGGCGACGTCACCGACCCCGCCGCCCGCGCCGCGCTGGAGAGCCTGAGCTCCGCGCTGGAGCCGTACTTCGAGACCCCGGAGTACTTCCGCAGCATCCTCGGCAAGATCGCCTCGCGGATGATCGACGCCGACACCGAGGAGCAGATCACCTCGCGTTCCTTCGGTGACCTGGCGGAGTTCAAGGCGGCCCTGCCCGAGGGCGTCGTGGTCACCACCGTCTGATCGGCCGGCAGTCGTTGGGGGCGGGTGCACCGGTCCGGTGCACCCGCCCCAGGCACGTGCGACTGCTTCCCAACCCCGCTCCGCAGAGAGGAACGCCGTCCATGTCCGCCCTCCCCAAGCCGCACCTGATCATGACCAAGACCCGTACGACGGGTGAGGAATCCGGTCTCCCGGGAGCGCGGCACATCCGGTCCTCCCGCAACGACCGGCCGTACCACTACATGGTGCACAGCCCGCACTTCGCGTACGAGGAGTACGCGGTGCACCTCGGGCAGTACGACCGGCTGTCCTTCTACGGGCCGGCGGGCACCGGGCCCGTCACCGTCCACATGTACGACTGCCGGGAGGACTCGCCGGAGTACGACCGCAAACTGGTGATCGACGTCCCGGCGGACGGGTCGTGCGTGCTGGCCGTCCCGCCCGGCTACGCGCACTGGTTCGAACGGCTGGAGAACGTGACCACCCGCAACGACTACTCCCTGCACGCCCCGCAGGACCCCGCCTCGCAGTGGTCCCCGTTCGACGACAACACCACGTACTCCGTCGCCGACATGGACCGTGCCCGGCCGCGGGCCGTCGCCAACACCGTCGAGCTGCCGACGGCCGCCCAGTTCCTGATCTCCAAGGTGGTCTCCCGCAGCTGGCTCGGCGGCGCGACCGAGCAGGGCGTCGTGGCCTCCGCGGAGATCGGCGGCGAGTTGCACCGCTACTTCATCGACCGGGACCTCGCCGGGCAGCAGCCCGCCCTGCCCGTGTCCGAACTCGCCACCGTCACCGCCGGGGTCGGCTCCTACCAGTCCATCCGCGACGACTCGTACGGCATCGGCTCCAACGTCGAGAACGGGCTCGCCGACACCATGGTCCACGACCTTTCGGACTCCTGGCCGGGGTATTTCAGCGCACATCCGCACCTGACGCTGAAGCTGTCCCCGCTGCTGTACGACAATCCCGACATGGAACTGCAACTCATCGACCGCCGCACGGACTCACCCACCTTCGGGGCCTGCCAGGTCCTCCCGTTCCCGCGGGACCCGCGGGTCGTCCTGACGATCGAGCCGGGTGTGCTCATGCGGGCCCGGGGCAGCGGGACCCTCCACTACCGGGTGGAGTACGAGGTCCACGACTCGCGCGGCGCGGACCTGCCCGAGCTGTTCGTGCCCGTGCCCGCCGACGGGTTACCGCCGGCCTTCGACGCACCCGGTTCCGCTCTCGCGGGCGATGTCGTACGAGAGCTGGCATACCGGTGAGCGCGACCGAGGAGAAGCCGAGGACGGGCCGCGCCGTGCTGAACTCCGCGCCGCGGTGGCTGACGCTGCTCCTGGTGGTCTTCGCTGCGCTGGTGCTGTCGCGTTCCCTGAGCGAGGGCATCTACGACATCGCGTTCGCCAACCTGGCCCTGGACCTGTCCGGGCTGGTCAGCACGGTCGGCCTGGTGTACTGCGTGGGATACGGGGTGGAGGTCGTCGCCTCGGTCGCGGCCGGACCGCTGCTGGACCGGGGCAACCCGAGGGCCGTCCTGGTTGCGGCGTACCTCGTCAAGATCGGTGTGTTCGTCCTCATCGGCATCGGCTCCTCGTTCCTGTTGTCGCACCTGTGGGCGATCGTCGTCGCGGCGGCCACGGTGGACCTCGTCCACCACATCGGGGAGATGGCGCTGTTCGTGCTCCTGCCGCGGATCCTCGACGCCCAGACCCTCGTACGGGTCCAGGGCATCGGCGGGACCATCCGCTCGGCCTGCGAGCTGCTCTCGCCCGTCGTCGCGGGCCTGGTCATCGCACTGATGCCCGGGTCCCGGGCCCTTCTGGTCGCCGCGGGGCTGCAGGTGATCGCCCTCGCCGTGTTCGCCGCGTTCGTCGCCGTCGTGGCCCGCCGGCCACGGTCCGCGGACCCGGCGTCCGCCCCGGACCAGGGCCCGGGCGAGGAGGCCTCCCGGGCCGCGGCGCCGGAGGAACCGGAGGAGCCGGCCGTCCTGCCGTCGCGTCGCGTGGTGGCCAGGACGCTGGCCACCAGCCCGGCCTGGCGCCGCTTCCTGACCTTCCACGCCCTGACCGTGCTCGCCCTCTCCACCGTCATCCTCTCCCTGCTGTCCCTGATGAGGGAGACCTTCGAGATGTCGCCGGCCCGCGCCGGCTCCTTCCTGGCCTTCTCCACCATCGGGGCCGTCATCGGCGGCCTGGTCGTCGCCAAAGCCGGCCCGGACGGCATCTACTCCAGCCTGCGCTGGGCCACCGCTCTCGCGGGGGCCGGCACGCTGGCGGCGGCGCTGCTCGGCGGGACGCAGTGGATCCTCGCGGCCGCGCTGATCCTCTTCGGCCTGGGCTTCACCGTGTACCTCAGGTCCGCGGGCCTCCTGGTCCAGCTCCGGGCCCCCGCCGCGCTGCTCGGCACCTGGCACGGGCTCCTCGACGCCGTCATCCGCATCGTCAGCGCCGGGGCCATCCTCGCCACCGGGTTCCTCTTCGACCGCTTCGGGGGGAGGCCGGTCTACCTCTTCTTCGGTGCGCTCCTGCTGCTGACGGCGGCCCTGTGGTCGACCTTCGGCGCCCAGGACCGCCAGTCCCTCGGCAACACTGCCCTGCACCCCGCACCGGCCGCCACGGCCCCCTGACAACCGCCGGGCCCGGCCCCGGGACGGGGCGCGGGCCCGGCGGTCCTCACGCGTCCGGTGCCGGGGCGTTCCCGCGCGCGGCGGCCAGGGCGAGGTCTCCCGGCTGATCGCGCCCGCTACCGCGGCATCGCTCTGTCGTGCGAGTGCCCCGTGGAAGGGCGGCTGGCCCCGCCGCGAGGATGCTGGGACGCGGACCCTGGTGTACTGGGCCACCAAGGGCGCAGTACGGAGTCGGCGGTCAGGGTGCCGAGGGTCAGCAGGGCGATGCCGGAGCTGGCGCTGAGGGACGCCATGCACGCAGGGTGTTGCCGACGGCGCATCGGGACGCGGCCCCCTTCGACACGGCCGCCGCCCTGTCCGCCACCGAACTCCTGCACGCCGACCACCCCCTGGGCGACCGGCGACCGTCGGGCCGGTCGATGTGTGATCCAGATGGTGCGTTCGGTACGTGAGAGCTACGACGGGAACCAGACCGCGGGCCGGCTGCGGTGCCGACCGGGCCTGGGGGCGCCGGTGCGGTGCCGGCCGCGGGTGACCGCGGCGGCGGTGGGTCACCTCGCCCGCGCCGGCCTGCCGGTCCGCTGCGGCGGGGACGCCGAGTTTCCCGACGTCCACCCGCACCAGGTGGCCGCCCTCGGCCGCCGCCGGGACTGCCGGCCCCCGCCGCCGACACCGCCCGGCAGCAGCTGGACCCCGCGGCCGCCCACGCCGTACGCGCCTACGCCGCCCGCACCCGGGCCACCGCCGACCAGTTCGCAGGCGTCCTGGAGGACATCGCGGCGAACGGGCTGCCGCCAGTCGAGGAGTGCACCCCGTGGGAGAAGCTGCGCGAACAACACCTCGCCCGCCTCGCCCGCCAGCGCCCGGCCGTCGTCTGATGGCCCCGCAGCGCGGCCCGCGGCGTGCCCGGATCGCCTTCTCCGACTCCGCCGCCAAGCAGCTGAAGAAACATCACCAGCGAGGCGGAGATCCACGCCCTGGACCGCGCCCTGGTCGTCGTCTCCGTCGACCCCGACGTCGGCGAACCCATCCCCGGCGACGCCGCCGGTCCCCAGCTGCGCCATTACACCGACGACATCGAACGCGTCCGGCTCCTGTATTGGGTCACGGTGCTGCGCACCGTGGTCGTCGTCGCCTACATCGAGGTCTGACCCGAACTCGGGAGCGCCGGTGCCGACGCTCGTTCAGCACCTCTCCGGCCGCTGTGATCTCGGAGGGCTGTGCGGGGCGGCTGCTCAGCCGGTCAAACGGTGGGGGGCAGGGGGGGGCCGTCGACGTCCCATCGGCGTGGAGAGGGTCGTTCGTTGAGGCGGCATGCGCATCGGTCAGGGCGGTTGCCACGGCGTCCACGAGCCGGTCGGCAGCGTCGACGCGGCGCACCAGCACGACGCGGCTCGGCGGGTGGCCGTCGACCGGGACGAACGCGATGCCCGGACGCGCGTGCCTGCGCGCGGCCCCGGCCGGCAGCAGCCCGGTCACCCCGTCCCACACCACCGCGTGCAGGCATTCCTCAGCGGACGTAACTATCGGGCCCGGCGTGTCCTCATCGCCCGCGAGCCAGTATGCGCGCCACCGCGTGTCTGTTCCGGCCGGCAGTCGAAAGCGCGGCCGCCCCGCGAGCTCCCGCACGTGCAGTCGCGGCCGTGCGGCGAGCGGATCATCCGCGGGCAGCGCCGCCACCAAAGACTCTGTCCCCAGCGGCCGCACGGTCAGCCCCGCGGTGTCGAAAGGAAGCCGGGTCAGCGCCAGGTCGACCCGACGCTCCCGTAGCCCTCCCGTCGGATCGGTCATCGGCGCCTCGTATAGCCGGACACGCAGCCGGGGGCGGGTGCCGCGCAGCAAGGAGAGGGCGGCGGGACCGGCGTCCAGACCCGCGCCGGCCACGGTGCCCAGGACGACCTCGCGTACGGACTCCGCGGCGCGCACCAGTTCGCGGGCCCGCTCGGCCCGCGCCAGCAGATCACGCGCCTCCGGCAGAAGAACCTCTCCTGCCGCAGTCAGGCGCGCCCCCGTCGGGATCCGCTCGAACAGCCGGGACGCCAGGTCCGCCTCCAGGTCGCGAATCTTGCGGCTGAGGGGCAGCTGGGCGAGATGGAGCCGCGCGGCGGCCCGCCCGAAGTGGCCCTCCTCCGCAACCGCAACGAAGCAGCGCAACGCCTTCAAGTCCATGATCGGCCACGATACCGATAATGGAACCGCCCCTGCGGAACCGGTCTTGGACGCGGTGCGGGATCCGAGGTGAAGTGGAGCCGTCCCTGCGCATGACTTCTGTCGGTCGGCCCAGGACGATCTCGTTCCTCACCCATCGCCGGGCTCCCCGGCGTCCTCCCCTTCCGCAAGGGGCACCCATGTACGCGCACCCCGACGACCTTCACCGCGCCCACTCCGTCGGCGCCGCCGCCGCGCCTGAGTTCGCGGCCTGGCTCGCCCTGCAGAGCGCGGTCGACCGCGAGGACGGTGCCGTGCCGCGCCGCTACCGCGAGCTCATCTCCGTCGCGGTGGCCCTCGTAACCCAATGTGCCTATTGCCTCGACGTCCACACAGCGGCCGCCCGTCGGCACGGCGTCACCGCCGAGGAACTCGCCGCGACCGCCTTCGTCACCGCCTCGGTCCGTGCCGGCGGCACCCTCGCCCACGCCCTCCTCGCCGACCGCCTCTACGAACAGCACGGTCACCATGCCTCCTCTCCCACCCCGACCAGCGCGGTGACCCCGACCTGCTGACGGCTGCGCCGGGCTACAAGGCCGCGGGCGTCCGATCGGATGAAGCGGAGAGGGGTTGCCCCAACCGCCGTGTAGGCGGCCGCTAGAACAGTGCACGGCAGGGGGCACGGAACCTGGTGGCGCTCCGCATGCCCGCGCGCGTCACCCTCACCTGCCTCTCGCGTTTGCAGGCCGTTTGATGTTCTTGGGTTTTCATGTCCTGACCGTGGGCGTTCTGAGGCGGCTATCACGCTGCCGCAGGCCGTCCCGGCCAGCACTCTTCCCGCTGCCATCGCGACGTTCACCGTGAGCGCGAAGCAGGACTGCCGACCTGGACCCAACCGCCTGGACCGCTTCCATCCTGTTCCGAGAGCGAAGGGATCCTCCTGATCCGGGACAAGAAGAAGGTCGTCGGCCGGGCGGTCCTGGACATGACGGAGCAGTACGACCTGTCCGCGAAGAAGGCCGCATTCACTCAGCAGGTCACCTTCACGGTGAAGACCGCCGAGAACATGGCCAAGGGCGCCAGGCTCACCCTGTCCGCGTCGTGCAGCGGCACCTGCAAGGCGAGGGTGAAACTCCCCGCCCTGACGGTGGAAACCGGCAGGCAGACGACAGGCACAATCACCTACCGGGACTCCACGACCAAGCGGAAGACCACCACCGCCACAGACACCGTGACCGCAACCTCGCCCGTGGCCGCCCCGGGCAAGGCGACGTGGAAGTCTCCGACGCTGCGCTGCGACAAGGAGATCGGCGTCAACGCGGGCTGCGTGTTCCCTGCCGCGACCCCGACCCTCACCACGATGAGCCAGCTCCCGGCCATCGCCGCCAACATCCGCCGCGTCATGGACGCCGGACCCCACCACTACGGCTACCGCACCCGCGGCAACCTCCTGACCCGCACCACCGACCCCAAACTCGAGCGGGCCAACCGCAGCACCGCCAGCCCCTCCTCCCGCAAACGCCCCCCGGGCCAGTCCTGCGACGAGTACCCCTTCGCCCGCACCAACCAGGGCGCCTCAAAATCCCAGCGCCGCGGCTGGGGACGGGCCTGGGTCCCGACCTCCGAACAGAACAGCCAGGGCGGCTACCTCCGCCTTCTACCAGGCCCAGCGCGTCTTGAACGGCGACAAATTCTGGGTCGAGGTGACCTGATGCCCACACTCCAGCACCTCACCGCCACCGCACCCCTCTGGGCCAGCGACAGCCAGTAGTACCTCTATGGCACCGAATTCGACCCCACGGGATTCCTCTACACCGGCTTCAACGGACTCCTGGCACCCCTGTGCCCGGGTGCCGGCATCGGCGTTCCCGGCACGTTCGCCGTCATCCTCACCGGTCTCGAAACCGGCTACGTCACCGTCACCCAAGAACTCCACCCCACCAACCCGCCCGCACCCGCCCTGGACGACTGGGACGAGATCGTCGAAGCCAGCCTGGAACTCCCCGAAGGCGACGCCTGCGTCTTCGACGCCCACGACACGACACCGTTCCCTCCCTGTCCGCCTACACGGGCCGGCCCACCCGGATCCGCGTCCACGCCCGCGGCCGCGACGCCGCCCGCAAGGCGCCGGAACCCGACGACGAGCATCCCCTGGAGCAGCACCTCATCCAGCTCTGGCCTGCACCGGTCGCCGAACTCATCCCCCACAAGCTCAGCGACACCACCGGCAGGGCCTATCGCTGACCAGGCGAAGCGGCTGACGCCCTGGCTGTCGACGGCCGGAGCTCCTCCGGCCTCCTGGCCAGGACGGTGCCCTTGACGGCGTCGGACAGTACCCGCTGCCTGCCCGCAGATCCCGCGCCGCCGACCTGCCCCTGGCCCCGCCTCCGGCCCACGGCGCCTCTCCGCAAGGACGATCGGGAAACGGGGTCGACGGCAGGTCCGCCATGGATGCGTCGGGGCCCGAACCGGTACGCGGGCCACCCCCGCCGGCGCTGTACGGGAGTGCCCGCCTCCACCGCCTCTTATCGGCGAGCTGCCCCACGGACTCGGCCCGGGAGGTGGCAGCGGCCACCCGGTGACCGCGTCCGGGGGCGAAGCGCAGCGTGGACATGTGGAGGAGGGCGTACCCCGTCGGGGCGGCGTTCGGTACGTGAGAGCTACGACGGGAACCAGGCCGCGGGCCGGCTGCGGGTGCCGTTGGCGGCCTGGCGGTGGGTGGCCGGGACGGACCTGGTCCCGCAGGACGCCGCCGGCCCGGGGGCGTGTCCGCGGGCGGTGGTGGAGGCCGCCCACCCGGAGCAGGCCGCGCGGCCCTGCGGCAGCCGACCGGTGCCGGGGTGGCGGCGGACCGGCTGACAGAGGCCCCGGGGGCGCCGGTGCGGTGCCGGCCGCGGGTGACCGCGGCGGCGGTGGGTCACTTGGCCCGCGCCGGCCTGCTGGGTCCGGTGTGGGAGCGCGGGTGTTGTTGGCGGAGGCGGCGCGGATGGCTCGGGTGGGTCGGGCCGCGGTGGTGAACTGGCGCCGCCGGCACGCCGACTTCCCAGCTCCGGTCGGCGGCACGGACGTGCATCCGCAGTTCGACCGGTCGGCGGTGGTGGCTTAGCCGCATGCTCACGACAAGATCGGGATGCCGATGGCCACGCCGGCGGCCTCACTGGTCTTAGTCGGCGCCGGGGGCGGTACGTCCCGGTTCAGGCTCGACGGTCCATGGCTGGACCTGGCCGACGATGCCGAAGGGCAGGACGAGTTGTCGGGCTGGTCCACCGATGCGGACGCCGACGAGCTGGCCGCCCTGACGGCGGGGCGTTCGGGGCGTCGGTGGGCCGGCTGACGGCACCGGGAACGGTGCCGTTGGCGGTGCTGGGGGAGGTGCGGGTGGTCGAGCGGTTCCGGTCGGGATCGGGTGACCCTGGGGTGGCCGACTGTCCTGCGCGGTTCTGCCGCGGAGGGGGAGGCGGGCGAGGTGGTCCGGCACAGAGTGCCGACCGCCGGCTCGGGGGAGGGGTGCGCGTGCCGCCGGTACGACTGCGGGGGGCTGGTCCCGGCGTCGGTCCGCCGAACAGGGGACGCAGCCGACCCGGTGATGGAGTTGCAACCCGGCGGCGGGATCCGGCTTGCTGACCGTTCCAGCGGCGGAGGCCTGGCCCGGCTCCCGCCTCGGATACCGTGTTGCTCTACGGGGCGCCATAACGGATGTGACGCCCCCCACTGGAGGTAGTCAGCGTATGAGTTCAAAGCGCAGCAAGAATCCAGCCCTGCCCGTACTTGACGACGCATTCCGACTCGAGTCGGTCAAGGACGCCGAAGAGTCCACCCGTGACTTGGCTGCGCGGCTGGCCACCACCGAGCTGCGCCGCGTTTCCCACCCGGGCCGGGTCACCTGGGAGCCCACCGATCAGGCCGAGCCCGTACCGGTCCCGCCGACTGTGGTCGACGGTGACGGGGACCTGTGGCTGCGGGACCGGGGCACTGGCACCTGGACCATGCCCGAGTTCAACCCGAAGGAGTTCCCGGCCCGCTGTGGCGAGGTTCTGACGTGGAACCAGCTTGCCCGCGAGTTCGGCCCGCTGACCGCACTGGCCGACGACCGCCGCATCGGCGGCGGCCGGCGTCGCTGACCGCGCAGCCTTCTGGGATGACCGCTCCCCTAAAGCGCCCGTTACGGGTAGCTGGGAGCTCCAGCTCACCGCCGAGCTCGACATGGCGGCGAGCAGGTGAGCGTGGTGGTGGCGTGCGACAGCCTCGAGCAGCGTGGTGCGGGCCTGGCGCCACCCGATGTCCTCGGTGCTGCCGGCGTCGGTGAACCAGCCGGGTAGCACAGGGGGCCATCGGCGGCGCTGGCCAGCGTCCGCAGGCCAGCCGGGGAGGTGTGGGGGCTGCACCTGGTGGAGGCACCGATGCGCTGCAGCCATTTCGTCAAGGCCACGCTGGGCACCATGCTCGGCGAGATCAGGAACGCCCGGCACAAGTTCAGCAGCGTGATGTCCACGCCCGCCGGCGGCGACCCCGTCGCGCCGATTGAGTCGATGATGCGGGCCTTGTGGGAGGGGCAGACCTCGCGGCACGGCGGTCAGGCGCCCACCCGGCCGGAGACCCTGGATGCCGCCCGCGCTGCCGCCCACCTCGCTGCCGCGGTCGTGCAGTGGTTCGCCTCCGGGGCCCGTGACCCGCACCCGCTGACCTGCCGGATGGACCTTTAACCGCCGGCCCTGCACGTGGCCGCCGCCCGGGGGTGACCTCGCCGGGGCCCGGACATCGGGATCGTGCCCCGCCCGGACGGCACGGGGCTGGTTGGCATGCCGGTGTGGATGTGGAACAAGCCGGGCCCCACCCGCACCGGGCCAGCGACCGCCTCGGCGTCGGCGGGGTCGGTGACCGTCACCGCGACCGCGACGGTCCGCTGGGGCCCCTCTTTCGGATCAGCGGGCGGACCGCCTAAACCCCGCCCTACCCCTCGGCGGGTGCGCCCGGACCCCGGTCCGGGCGCACCCGCCCATGCATGTACCGGCCCGTGTCGCCCGACTATGCCGAAGCTTCGGTCCCGGCGCTGGGGGCGAACCCGCTCCCCTGCTCGGCGAACACCTTGATCGCGGCGCCCAGGAACTCCACCATCCCGGGGTGGTAGGAATCGTGGAACGCTCTCATGGCCTCGTCCTCGGCGTAGAAGAGGGACATGCCAACGTAAGCCTCCCTGGAGGGGGTGTAGAACCGGCAGACGATGTCGAAGTGTCTGCGGACGAGCTCCTGGATCTTCTGGTCTCCGGGCAGGGAACCGCCGTCCAGGAGAGGCGTCATCTCCCGGTACAGGACGTCCCAGTCCTGGTGGACCCGCTCTCTGTCCACATGTTCCCAGTCGTTGGTCCCGGCAAGGCTCTTCGCCTGCTCGCGGGCCAACGACCGGCGACACTCGTCCTCGTAACTGTTTCCCACGGCACCGGTTCCCAACGTTTCGTCACCTCTCTGGTGGATCCCGAGAGGTCGCCGACATGTCGACATTGACCGGCCATCGATGATCAACTGCCGGTCCAGGCCGTACGGTGACACACAGCCACCGGGTCGGCAAACCATTTCTTGGACCCTCCGGCGATCCGTCCCGGTCTGCCGACGGCGGAAAGGCGCAGCTCGAACGGCGAGCCGTCGGAGCGGGGCGTCCAGCCGCTCGAGGCGAGAGGAACCGCTGGGACTGGTCCGGCGACACCCCTTGACCTCTAGGGCCTGTGAGATGTCGTGATCAGCCGGCGGTCTTCAGGAGGACGTCGATCCAGATCAGTGTGGCGCGGAAGTCGAGGCCGACGGGCAGACAGGCCGCACCGTTTTCTAGCCCCGCGGCCCCCGGGTCGCTTCGGCACGGCGGAAGGCCTCGTCACAGGTCCGGCCGGAGCGGGTGGCCACCAGCGAGA